>JAJXYU010000041.1 GCA_021780395.1 Pseudomonadota bacterium | reverse complement strand
TGATCTGCGGGTCGCTCGCCGAGCGCATGAAGTTCTCGGCGATGCTCTGGTTCATGTCGGTCTGGCTGATCGTCGTGTACTGTCCGGTTGCGCACTGGATGTGGGCACCAGGCGGGTGGCTCGCGGCCACGCAGCTCGACTTCGCCGGTGGCACCGTCGTCCACGTGAACGCCGGCATCGCCGGCCTCGCGTCGGCGCTGATGCTCGGCAAACGCGTCGGCTACGGGCGCACCGCGATGGCGCCGCACAACCTGACCTTGACCGTGATCGGCGCGGCCTTGCTGTGGGTGGGATGGTTCGGGTTCAACGCGGGATCGGCCCTCGTCTCCGATGGCCGCGCCGGCATGGCGCTCCTGGCCACGCAGGTTGCGGCGGCCGCCGCGGCGATCACCTGGATGTTCGCGGAGTGGCTGCTGAAGGGCAAGCCGAGCGTGCTCGGCATCGCGTCCGGCGCGGTGGCCGGCCTCGTCGCGATCACGCCGGCCTCCGGCTTCGTCACGCCGAACTCGGGCGTGCTGATCGGCGCGCTCGCGGGGGTGGTCTGCTATGCGTCGGCGACGTCGCTGAAGCACTGGTTCGGTTACGACGATGCGCTCGACGCATTCGGGGTCCACGGCGTCGGTGGGATCCTCGGTGCGTTGCTCACCGGCGCGCTCGTCAGCCGGGCGATCAGCGGCGCGACCGGCAGCGTGCTCACGCAGTTGCAGGGCGTGACGGCGACCCTGCTCTGGAGCTTCGGGTGGAGCGTCGCGATCCTCAAGGCGATCGACCTCACGATCGGTCTGCGCGTGAGCACCGACGAAGAACGCGAGGGACTCGACATCGCACTGCACGGCGAAGCGATCGAATGAGCGGACGGGGCGCGGTGGCGGCTCATGCCGCCACCGCGCCCCGCGGTCGTGGATCGCGCGTCGCCCGCGATCAGAAGCGCCAGGTCACGCCGGCGCTGAACACGTCCGAATTGTAGGAATACCCGGCATCGGTGCCGCCGGGGAAGTGGGTCCACTCGAAGTTCAGTCCGAGCGCGCCGCGTAGCGCAACGTCGCCCCCGACGCCGAACGACAGCCCGGTGTTGGTGGTGTGTCCGTCGCCGAAGTTGCGGCTCACGCTCAGCGTCCCGAGTCCGGCGACGCCGTAGACCGAGAACGTCGGCAGGATCGGGTAGGAGCCCTTCAGATACGCGCCACCGATCGTGCCGACGCTCACCGCGGCCCCGGCGCTGTTGTCGCTCGAGAGTCCGGTCCCGATGCGACCCTCGATGCCGAAATAATCGGTCAACGGCATCCCGATGCGCGCGATGAACACGCTCGGGCTCACGGTCGTGAGCCCGCTTTCGTCGTAGCGCAGGATCCCGAGGTTCGCGCCGACGTAGGGCGCGAAGTGGTACTGGGTGGCTCCAAATCCAGCCGCACCGGCGGTGCCGGACAATACGAGCAAGGGTGCCGCGAGCGGCAAGCAGCGTTTGATCATCGAAGTCCCCACGGTGGTTTGTTGTGAGAACGTCGACTCGCGCGCGGCCGTGGAGTTCCCGGGTCGCCAATCGGCGACAGCCGGGCGGCGCGCGGCCGAGCCTCGTCTGCCCCGCGTGCGGCGGCGCGGGCGCGCCGCCGCACGCGGGACGGGTCATCCAGCCGCGCCGAGCGTCGCGCTCGTCGTGAACCGATTCGCGTCGATCGTGGTCGCTTCGATCACGTAACGGCCGGGCGCGAGTTGCAGTCCGGCCCGCGCCGCGGGCAGCGTGATCGTCGCCTTGGAGCCGACGCCGGCCTGGATGCTGTCGAGTCCGGGTCCGAACTGGTTGTACCGGTAATCGTTCGAGAACGCGGATCTCGGGAGCGCGCCGAGGCTCGCACCGCCCCAGGTTTCGATCGTGCGCCCGTCGGGACCGCGGAGCGCGATCCGCACGATGTGCGCAGGAACGGCGGGGGTGCCGCCGTCGAGGTAGGCATGGAACGACACGCCGCCGTCGCCTCGAACCACCGCGGCGTCCAGGGTCACGTGATGCTTCGACGGACTCACGGGGCCGGGATGGAACGGCGTCACGACCGATCCGCGGTAGTAGTGGTAGGTCGACACCACGAACAGGATCGTCACCGCCCAGAGCGCCTTGCCGAGCGCCTCGAGGGTCTTCTCCGGCAGCGCGCCGCTCGCGACCCAGCGGAACCAGGGCTTCGCCGCGAGCGCCGGTCGCGTCCGACCGAGCCATGCATCGATCGAATACGCACCCGCGCCGCCGGCGAGCAGCGTGGCGCCGATCCCGAAATTGCACGCGGCCATCGTCCATTCGTCGATGCAGGTCGCTCCCTGCCAGCCGAACAGCAACATCAGCACCACGCTCAGGCCCATCGTGACGAACGCGCTCAAGCGGGTGAGGAAGCCGAACAGCAGGAACAGACCGAAGACGAGTTCCAGCGCGCTGAACACGATGACCCCCGCATAGAGCAGGTAGAAGTGCTGGAGCAGGTAACTGACGACGTGATCCATCCCGAGCAGAGCGCCCGGCATCGCGGTCTGGAACTTGTTCGCCATCCAGTGCGCCGCGTGCGGATCGAGCTTCTTCGGCGCGTAGATGAACCGGCGGCTGCCGCCGCCCCAGTAGATCCATCCCTGCACGAAGCGGGCACTGAGCAGCGCGATGCCCGCGATCCGCCAATCGGCGGATCGCGGGGCTTCTGACGTCCTGGCATCGATGGGCATGGGGGCGGTCCTCGTTGGATTGCGGATCGGCGGCTCAGTGGTGGTACGGCGCGAAGCCATAGCGCGCGAAGATCGCGAGCGCTGGCGGCGACTTCAGGAAGTCGATCCAGGCCTGCGCGGCCCGCGGGTGCGGTGCGCTCCTCAGGACCCCGGCGGCGTAGATCGCGGTCACGTTCTCGGCCGCCGGGATCGAGACGTGAGCGATCGGATGGCCGGCCTGTTCCTGAAACATCGCCTCCGATTTCCAGGTCACTCCCGCATCGGCCTTGCCCTGCATCAGGAACAGCGGTGTCTGCCGGTGATGAATGTGCGTGAGGACCGTCTCGCCGTTCTTCACCTTCTCGCCGTAGACCGTGTCCTTCAGTTGCTGCCCGCCCGCCTTCACGAGCGCCGCCTGGATCTGCCGCGCAACGCCCTCGAAATGCGGGTTCGGCATCACCACGCGCACCCCGGGTCGCGCGAGGTCGGCGAGGGAGGTGATGTGCGCCGGATTGCCCTTCGGGACCATGATCGTCAGGTCGTTGGTGACGTAGGGCACCGCGGGCCCGCGCACGAAGCCGCGTGCGATCAGCGCCTGCACGCCGCGCAGCCCGGCCGCGTACACGTCCGCCTTCACGCTCCAGGTCATGTTGCCCACCGTGATGGTGCCGCCGTGCTCGATCTGGCGCACCAGCAGACCCGGCGGAATCGTCTCGTAGTAGATCTCGCCGCGAAGTTCCGGATGCGTCTTCTCGAATGCCTCGACGAGCGGCGCCATCGCAAAGTAGTAGTTCCCGCCGACGAAGATCGTCAGTCGCGCATTGCACGGGTCACCGTGGAAATCGGGCAGATCGTCGACCTCCGGCACCGTGAACTCGAGTCCGCGCCGTACCGCCGGATCGTTCCTGCCGTGACTCCACGGCGGATAGACCGATCCGGACCCTTCGGCCGCACGCGCGGCGGCGCCGCACCAGGCGACACACGCGGCCAGTGCCGCGACCATCGGCCAGAGTCGCTGTCGCATCGTCCGCCCCCTCATTTCGCGTACTGGAAGCCGGCCGCGCCGAGCTCGGGCAGCGTGCCGACGATGCCCGGCGTGAGCACCGCGCCCGGGATCAGGTGGTTCGTGAACTCGGCACCCATCTTCGCGAGGCTGAGCTTGTCCGGGTTCACGCCGCTCGCGTGCAGTCGCGAGGTGAGCTCGAAGATCGCGTTATGGCAGGCGAGGAACACGACGCCGCGTGCCTGCAAGGTCGGGATGCTGTTGTCCTTCGGCGAGAACACCCCCGAGGGGCTCTCGAAGTCGCTCGCCTCGTCGTGCGCCGCCGCGGGAACCTCGAGCAGCGTGTTGCGCGCGAACTTTCCGCCAGTGAGCTTCGCGAGGCCGTACTTCTCCCACAGGTAGTCGTCGTACAGCGCCAGATGCGCGGTGCCGTGGGTCGCCGACACGACGAGGAAGTCCGGGTGCTTGAATGCCCAGATCTGCGCGTTCAGCGAGTTGCGCATCAGGTTGAGCCACGGACTGTCGATCGCGGTGTTGTCCCACACCTGCTTCGGTCCGCCCCGGTAGTGCGTCAGCAAGCCGAGCGCCTCGTGGTCCCATTGGGCCGGCGACGTGAGGATCATCGGCACCTCCTCGAAGTCGCGCCGCCGCGGCGCCTTCGCGAGCGCGTGCGTCAGGGCCTTCAGGTGGCCGCCGCCGGATTCGATCAGCGACGGCAGCGGCGCACTCGGCGGTTGCGCGGCCGCCGCGAAACCGTCCAGCGCGACGCCGGCGATGCCGGTCGTCGCGACGATGCCCAGGAGATCTCTGCGGGTAACGGACATGATGGTGTGCTCCTCCGAATCGTTGTCGATGCGATCCTCGCGAATCAGTCGCGCCGAGGATGTATCGGAATTTACTAATATGTTGCGTCGAATTTCGATGGTAAGCCGGATACCCTGCGCTGCGCAATCGGGGGCATCCCGGTGCATTGGCCGCGACCGCTCGAGGGCGGCGCAGGCCCGCCTTGACCGGCCGGTTGCGCCCGCCGACAATCCCGCGGATCCGGCCCCGCCGGCGCCCCGCGGCGGGTCCGCTCCCGGAAGAACCCTCAGAAAGAGGAGTGCCGCCGATGCTCGTCGTTACCACGGAAAACATCCCCGGACATCGTGTCTCGCAGGTCAAGGGCCAGGTCTTCGGCGTCGTCGTTCGCAGCCGGGGGATCGGCGGCAACCTGATGGCGGGTCTGCGCTCGATCGTGGGTGGGGAGATCCACGAATACACGCAGATGCTGGAAGAGGCGCGTCGCCATGCGCTCGACCGCCTGGTCACGAACGCCCAGGCGATGGGTGCGAACGCGGTGGTGATGATGCGATTCGATTCCGCCGAGATCGGGCAGACGATGAGCGAGATCGTCGCGTACGGCACCGCGGTCGTGATCGAACCCGCGGCCTGACGGCGCGCGCGTGCTGCCGATCGTTCTCTACGTGCTCGGCGCCGCGCTGCTGGTCGGTGCGGGCGTCGCGGCGCTGACCGGCCTGTTCGTCGTGTTCGTGCCCCAGTTGCTGCTCGCGGGCGTGCTGCTCATCGTCGGACTCGCGATCGAGCGCTGGCGGTACAAGCCGCTGATCGAGTCCGGGCCCGATGGGGCGTGGACCGACACCGGCGAGCGCTTCGTCGATCCGGCGAGCGGACGCCTGACCGCCGTCTACTTCGATCCGCGCGACGGCGCGCGCCACTACGTCGTCGCACCGCGCGGCTGACTCCGACGGTGCACCCGGCGGGTCCGGGCGCGCTCGAAACCCGGTTGCAACGAAACCGTCATCGGTGCGTCAGGAACTTTCCGCATCATCCGCGGATCGAAGCGCACGACGTCCCCTCTCGATGCGTTCGCGGCGACCGGAGGAAATGTGCGATGAACGACCCCGCTGAACCTTGGTCGATCGTGCTCGCGGCCGGCGAGGGTACGCGACTGCAGTGTCTGACGAGCGACGCGGCCGGTGCCGCGACGCCAAAGCAGTTCTGTTCCCTGTACGGTGGCAGGACGCTGCTCGGCGATGCGTTGCGCCGCGCGCACGCGGTGTCGCCGACCGAACGCATCGGCACGATCGTCGCTGTGCAGCACCGGCGCTGGTGGCGGGCCGAAGTCGACGACCTCGGTCCCGCGAACGTGTTCGTGCAGCCGGAGAACCGCGGGACCGCGAACGGCGTCCTGCTGCCGACCCTGCACATCGCGGCCCGCGACCGCGATGCCGTGATCGTGTGGCTGCCGTCCGACCACCACGTTGCGGACGAGGCGATCCTCGCCACCGCGCTCCGCGAGGCGGCGACGGTGGCTCGCGAGGCCTCCGGCATCCTGCTGCTCGGCATCGAACCCGACGAGGCGGACGGCGAACTCGGGTACGTCGTCCCGGATTTCGAGATCGCCGAGGGACTGCACACCGTCGACTCCTTCGTCGAGAAGCCGGCGCCGTCGGTCGCGTCCGATCTCCTCGGGCGCGGCGCGCTGTGGAACTCGTTCATCTTCGCGGCGACCGTGCGTGCGCTCCTCGATCTGTTCGATCGGCGGTGGCCCGGTCTCGTCGATCGGCTGCAGCGTGCCCTCGCACAGGACGGATACCGCGCCCACGGCGGTGCAGCACTCGGCGCCGAGTACGCCGAGCTGCGTTCCCTCGACTTCTCGCGCGATGTGCTCGCCGGTGCGGAGACGGAGTTGCTCGTGAAGCGGGTTCCGCCCTGCGGGTGGAGCGACCTCGGGACACCGCGCCGTCTCGCCGCGACGCTCGAGCGCCGAGGCGCCGTCGCCCCCGCCCCGCTCGACGGCGTGAGCGCCGACCGGCCGTGTCTCGCGGCCCGGCACGCCCGTCAGCGAGCCGCCGAGGCGATCGCGACCGCGCGCTGAGCGGCGCCCGACCGGTCGCGCGATCCGGACTCGACAGGCGCTGACGCTCGCGTGCATGATCCGGCGGGCGACCGGACCGCTCGAACAACAACAATCACTGCCAGGGGAGAGGCCCGATGGGGTTCAGCGACGCGATCCAGCGGTGCTTCTCGAGGTATTCGCAGTTCAACGGGCGGGCCGGGCGACCGGAATACTGGTGGTTCTGGCTGTTCGTGATCGTGGTCACGGCAGCGGCCCGGATCCTCGGTGAGGTCGTCAACGCGGTCGCCGTGCTCGCACTGATCCTGCCGTCGATCTCGGTCGGTGCTCGCCGGCTCCACGACACCGGACGCAGCGGCTTCTGGCTGTTGCTGTATTTCGTGCCTCTGGTCGGCTGGATCATCGTGTTGATTTTCCTGATCCAGCCGGGTGTCGCGGGCCCGAACGACTACGGGCCGCCGGACGCCTGAATCCGGTTCGAGCGCCGCACCGCCCTCAGGACGCCGCCAGCGCCGGCACCGCCGCGAGGGCCTCGTCGATCGACCGGGATTCCTGCCGGCGCTTCAGCCAGTGCGTCGCGATCGCGAGTGCGCTGCGCTCGCAGCGGGCACGAAGCGCCGGATCGGCGATGCCGTCCAGATCCGCAACGTGCGCGAAGCCGACGACCCGGCGGATCATCTTGCAGGCCGCATAGCCCAGCATGTCGGCGAACAGGGCATCCAGGGTCCGCCGCCGCGCCGCCTCGAGCGCCGACTCGTCGCCGGGTCCGCGGAACATCGCGATCGGCCACGCATCGCCACGGCCAGCCTCGCGCCACAGCCCGAGAAAGCGGTCGTGGAACGCCGTCCAGAACGCCTTCGCCTGAGCGAGGATCCAGTCGCGATAGGCTTCGCGCTCTCCGGGGTGGGCCGCGAGTCCGGGCTGGGCGCACCAGGCGAGCACCAGGTTGCCGAGGAAGGCCCCGAGATCGAAGCCGAGCGGCCCGTAGAACGCGAATTCCGGATCGATCACGCGCGTGTCCGCGTCCGTGACCATGATCGAGCCGGAGTGCAGGTCGCCGTGGATCAGCGCCTGCGTCTCGCCGAGGAATCGCCGGCCGAGCTCGGCCGCGGCGGCCTTCGCCTCGGCATCGCCGCGCAGTGCCGCGACGTCACGGTCGAGCTGCGGGCGGGTATGCCGGTTGCGCGGATGCTCGAGGTACGGATCGGTGAATATCAGGTCGACCGATATCCGCACCAGGTCCGTGTTGCCCGCAAACGAGGCGATGCGGTCGAACTTGCGCTCGAACGGCTCCGCCAGGTCGGAGGTGAAGAATCCGGCGCGGGCGACGTAGTCGCCGAGGTCCCGGCCGACGTGCTCGTATCGATGGCCGGCGATCAGGCCGCGTCGCAGGATCACGTGCGGCGTCAGGTTCTCCATCACGATCGCGTAACGCGCCGGATCGTAATGGAATACCTGCGGAATCGCGGCGCCGACGTGCGGCGCGACGGCGGCGTAGTAGCGCTGCTCGTAATACGCCCGTTCGAGCGTCATCGGCCACGACGGTCCGGCGACGCGCAGGTACGGCAGCGCCTGCTTCACGCAGACCGACCCCTCGGGGCCGTCGACCCGGAAGACGAGGTTCAGGTTTCCGTCCCCGACCTCGCGGACGGCCCAGCGCTCGGGTGCGCCGCCGAGTCGTTCGCGCACCGCCGGCAAGGTCGCGAGCCAGCCCGCGAGCGATCCCGTCTCGAGCGTTCGGTAGCCTTCCGGCACCGTGGTCGTCGTGTTCATCGCGGCTCCTCCGGCGACCCGTCCGACGGATCCGCCGCGTGGACCAGGTCCGGATCCGCTCCGTCCTGCCGACCGTACGTCGCGAACCGATCGAGGACCTCGCGCATCTGTGCGGCATCGAGGATCTCGATTCTCCCGAGCCCGAGTGCGATCCGGTACTTCGCCGCGAGATCCTCGATCTCGGCCGCGAGACCGAGCGCGGCGTCGAGGTCGGCCCCGACGCACAGCACGCCGTGATTCGCGAGCAGGCAGGCCCGTCGACCGGCGAGCGCCACGAGCGCCGCTTCCGACAAGGCTTGCGTGCCGAACGGCCGGTACGGTGCGCAACGCACGTCCGCGCCGCCGGCCGCCGCCACCTGGTAATGGAACGCGGGGATGCCGCGTCCAGTGCACGCGAGCGCGGTGGCCTCCCGCGAGTGCGTGTGCACCACCGCGCCGATCTCCGGTCGGGCGCGATACAGATCGCGATGGATGCGCCATTCGCTCGAGGGTCGCCGTCCGCCTCGCCAGCGTCCGTCGAGATCCACGAGCGCGACGTCCTCCGGCCGCAGCGCGTGATACGGCGTTCCGGTCGGGCTGACGAAGAAGTGTTCGGCATCCCGCCGCGCCGAGACGTTGCCGGCCGTGCCGACGACCAGTCCGTTGCCGACGAGCCATCGGCAGCCCTCGACCACCGCGGCGCGCAGCGTCTCGTCCCCGCCGGGGCCGGTGGTCGCCGCCCGCGTCATCGCTCCCGCCGCCGTTCCGGATACAGTCCGAGGAGCCCCTCGCTCGTCGCCGGGCACACGCCGCGCTCGGTGATCAAGCCGGTCACGAGTCGTGCGGGCGTCACGTCGAATGCGAGATTCAGCGCGGGACTGCCCGCCGGCACGACCCGCACCGTCGTGAGCTCGCCGCCGTCGCCGAGCCCGGTCAGGTGCGTGAGCTCGCGCGCCGGGCGCTCCTCGATCGGAATGTCCTCGCCGCGTGCGATCGACCAGTCGATCGTGCTCGCGGGCAATGCCGCGTAGAACGGCACGCCGTTGTCGTGCGCCGCGAGCGCCTTCAGATAGGTGCCGACCTTGTTGCAGACGTCCGCGGCCGCGGTGGTGCGGTCGCTGCCGACGATCACGACGTCGACCTGGCCTCTCTGCATCAGATGTCCGCCGAGGTTGTCGGCGATTACCGTGTGCGGGATCCCGTGGGCGGCGAGTTCGAACGCGGTCAGGGACGCGCCTTGATTGCGAGGCCGCGTCTCGTCGACCCAGACGTGCAGCGCAAGCCCCTCGTCGTGCGCGAGATAGACGGGAGCGAGTGCGGTGCCGAAGTCCACGCACGCGAGCCAACCGGCGTTGCAATGGGTCAGCACGTTCAACGGCCGGTCGGGCGTCTCCCGGGCGAGGCGGCGCAGGATCGCGCTGCCATGCTCGCCGATCGCGCGACATCGCGCGACGTCGTCGTCGCCGATCGCCGCGGCCTCGCGGAACGCGGCGTCGGCGCGGGCGGCGGGCGCGAGGTTCGCGAGCGCCGCTCGCATGCGATCGAGCGCCCACGCCAGATTGTGCGCGGTCGGCCGGGTCGCGAGCAGCGCTCGGGCGGCGTCCTCGATCGCGCGGTCCGACGGATCGTCGCGGACCGCGAGTGCGAGTCCATGGGCGGCGGTCGCGCCGATCAGCGGCGCGCCGCGAACGACCATCGTCCGGATCGCGCGAACCGCATCGGCGAGCGAGCGCAGGTCGACCGTGCGGAACTCGAACGGCAATCGCGACTGATCGATGACCCGTACCGCGCCGTCGGCCAGCCAGAGGGTGCGGGTGGGAACGCCGGCGATTTTCACGAGCCGGATCTTAACCGATCTCGACCGTCGTCCGGGGAGTGTGCGCCAGATCGCATTTTTCCGCGTCGGCGTGCGGCCCGCGATCAATGAAAGCCGATCTCGGCCGATAAATCCCTCGATCCGTTGCGCATCGGCGTGGTGTCGGCTGTGCCGGATCGAGACTCCAACCACGATGCGCCCGATCTTCACCGACGACCCTGCGCCTCTGCTCGCCGAGCGGGTCGCGCATCTGTCCCGGGCGATCCCGACCGCGATCGCCGCCAGCCTCGGGCTCGGCGCGCTGGTCCTCGCGACCCTGTGGTCGAGCGCCGGGCACCGGGCGTTGCTCGTCTGGGGCGGGGCGCTCGTGACCCTGTCGCTCGCGCGGCTGCTGCTGTATCGCGACCGCGGTGCGAACGATCCCGAGACGCTGCGCCGGTGGCTCCTGCACCTGCGATTGCTGGCGCTCGGGACCGGCCTGTGCTGGGGCGCGATCGCGGCGTTCGGAACCGGCGGCAGCATCGCGAGACTGGAGTTCCTGAGCTACGTGATCGCCGGGATCACCGCGGGGGCGGCCGGTTCGTTCGATGCGGACCAGGTCGCGGCGCTCGCGTTCCAATGGGCTGCGATCGCACCCCTGGTGCTGCGGCTCGGCGCCGCCTCAGGCCCCTTTCACGCGTCGATGGCCGTGATGGGCGTCCTGTACGGGGTGTACCTCACGTCCGCCGCGCGGCGCGCGCATCGCCAGTTCGGGGAGTCGACCGCGTTGAAGATCGCCGCGATGACCCAGCAGGAGGAACTGCGCGCGAGCGAGCGTCGTTATCGGGAACTCGCGATGCACGATTCGCTCACGGGACTGCCGAACCGCCATGCGTTGAAGGATCGCCTGCCCGATCTGCTGTCGAGCGCCGCGCGGCACCGGCGGCGCGTCGCGTTGCTGCACGTGGATCTCGACAACTTCAAGGACATCAATGACACCCACGGGGAAGGGTTTGGCGACCAGGTGCTGCGCGAGGTCGCGGGTCGCCTGCGCGACGGTGTCGACGGCGAGGGACTGCTGGTGCGGATCGGCGGGGACGAGTTCATCGTGGTCGCCGCGTCCGCCCGCAGCCGCGCCGACGTCGAACGCCTGGCGCGCCGCCTCTGCGCCACGATCGCGGCGCCCCTCGCGATCGGCTCGCAGGCCTGTACCGTGCAGGCGAGCATCGGCATCGCGTTGAGCCCGGACGACGCCGCGGACGAAGAAACCCTGATGCGCGCGGCCGATCTCGCGCTCTACGACATCAAGAATCGAGGCCGCAACGGCTATCAATCCTATCGCCCCGACATGGCCACCCGGCTCGAGGAGCGCGTGTTCATCGCCCAGGCGCTGCGCACTGCGGTGGATTCGGATCAATTCCACGTCGAATACCAGCCCCTCGTCGATCTCGAGTCGGAGCGGGTGGTCTCGTTCGAAGCCCTGCTGCGGTGGAGACACCCCGTGCGGGGGTCGATCCCGCCGGGCGACTTCATTCCGGTCGCAGAACAGAGCGGCTTCATCGATGCACTCGGCGAACAGGCGATCCGGCTGGTCTGCCGGCAGCTGCGCGCGTGGCGCGACGATCTCGTGCCGATCGTGCCGGTCGCAGTCAACGTGTCCGCGCATCAGCTCGAGCGGCGCGGCTTCGTCGATCGCCTGATGGCGATCGTCACGGAGTTCGACCTCGATCCCGCGCTGCTGCGCATCGAGATCACCGAGTCGGCGCTGATGTCGCACGGCGATGCGCCCCGGGACGCGATCCTCGCGCTGCGCCGGTTCGGCGTGCGCATCGCGATCGACGATTTCGGCGTCGGCTATTGCCATCTCGCCTACCTGAAGCGCCTGCCGATCGACTATCTGAAGATCGATCGCAGCTTCGTGAGCGATCTGGAGAACGACGCGCGGGACAACCGGCTGATCGGCGCGATCATCGCGCTCGGGCGGAGCTTCTCGATCGCGGTGGTTGCCGAAGGGGTCGAGACCGCACGTCAGGCGGAAATCCTGCGGGACCTGGGGTGCGAATGCGCGCAGGGCTACTACTTCCACCGCCCGATCGATGCGGACCGGTCCCGGCGCCTGCTCGAGGAGGAGGCGAGCCGCTGGAGGTCGGTCGCGCTGCCACCCGTCGACCCGCGCGCGTGGGCCGACGCGGCGAACTCCTGATCGCGACCGGTCAGTCGATGTCGGGCGGACGCATCGGATCGCGGGCTCGCGCGAACGCCGCCGCGACGTCCTCGGGCAACGTGCGTCCCGTGGACAGCGGCGGAATCGAGTCCTCGGCGAAGAACCCGGCATCGGTCGTCTCCGCGCCGGGCCGTGGCGCCGCGTCGTCGAGGCGTTCGCACAGGAAGAACAGTTTGTAGAAGTCGCGCGTGTCCGCGTCGTAGCGGTGCCGTGCCTTGTACCGGACCGCATACAGCGTCCGCGCGTCCACGCGGATCGAAGCCTCCTCGAGCACTTCCTTCACGACGTTCTCGCGCGGCGAGCGGCCGACGTCGGCGAACCCGCCGGGCAGGGTCCACCGGCCGTCGCTCGCTTCCCGAACCAGCAGGATCCGGGTGCCGCGATCGACGATCGCCGCCCGGACCTCGACGAGCGGCGTCGCGTAGCCCCGTGCGAAATCCGGCACCAGTTCCCGGATCCGGCGAGGTGGAACGTCGGCGAGCGCAGCGAGCATCTCGCTCGCGATCGCCGCGGCCTCGGCGTACCGCTCGCGGTCGTACGGACCCTCGGCATAATGCAGTCCCGTCGACGCGATCGCGTGCAAGCGCTTCGCCCAGGCGAGCCACCGATCCTCCATGCCGTCAGCTCCGTCGGACGGTCGCGCGCCGGATCCGATCGGCCGGCGCCGGTTCATGCGTGCCGCGAGCGCGGCCGTTGCCGCCGATGTTCATCGTCTGCTTCGCCCCCCCCGTCACCTCGCCCGTCCCGGACGAGCTTGCTCGGTCGCGAGATCGCCGGCAAGATCTGCGCCGATGCCACACTCTCCTTCACCCGCGAAAGCGGCGACGCCGAAGTCGTTCGACGAGGCCTATTTCCGGCGCTTCTACTTCGATCCCCGGACGCGCGTGACCACGCCGGCGGAGATGCGCGCGAAGGCGCGGATGATCGCCGCGGTGCTCGACCGCTGCGAACTGCCGGTGCGCAGCGTGCTCGATGCGGGCTGCGGCGTCGGCACCCTGCGCGCCGGGTTCGCGAAGCGCTGGCCGGCCGCGGTCTACACCGGGCTCGAACGCAGCGAGTACCTGTGTGCACGCTACGGTTGGATCCAGGGTTCGGTCGAGGACTTCGCGCCGGACTGCCGCTACGACCTCGTCGTGTGTTACGACGTGCTGCAGTATCTCGACGATCGCGCTGCCGCCAAAGCGCTCGCGAACCTCACGCGGCTCGCGCGCGTCGCGATCTATCTCTCGGCGCTCACGGTGGCGGACTGGCACGAGCACTGCGATCAGCGGCTCACCGACGGCGACGTGCACTTGCGCCCGGCCGACTGGTATCGGCGGCGTCTCGCGCGACAGTTCCGCTTCATCGGCTGTGGCGTCTGGGTCCGCCGCGGCATCGAAGCGTACCAGTGGGAGCTCGAGCGACCCGCGCCGCCGGTCACCCGCGTGCGAGAATCCAGTCGACGAGCGCCTGATGCAGGCGTTCGGCGGCACCGGTCGCGACCCGCGGGTCGTTGACCAGGGACACCAGCACGAACGTTCGTTCGCTGCGCGTGCGCACGTAACCGGCGACCGCGCTCACATCGTCGATGTGGCCGGTCTTCAGGCGGACCGACCCCGGCGGGGTTTCCTGCAGGTGTCGCTGGAGCGTGCCGTCGACGCCGGCGATCGGGAGGGACGCCAGGTATTCGGGCGCGAAGTTGCTGTGATAAGCGACCCGCAGCAGCGCGGCGAGCGTCTCGGCGTCGATCCGCGTGCGCCGCGACAGGCCCGAACCGTTCGCGATCACCGTGCCCTCGAGCGGTATCCGGTGCTCCCGGGCCCAGTCCTCGATCACGGTGATCCCCTTGGCGAGCGTCGCCGGTGCGCCGAAGCGCCGTTCACCGAGCGTCAGCAGGAGCGTGCGCGCCATCGTGTTGTTGCTGAACTTGTTGGTGAGCCTCACGATCTCGGCGAGCGGCAACGATTCGAAATCCAGCAGCGCGCGTGCGTGCGGCGGCGCCGCGCCGTGCGCGTAGCCGCCGCCGATCCGGCCGCCGAGCTGGCGCCACAGCTGAACGAAGCTGCCGTAGGCGTATTGCGGTGCCTGCATCACGGCCCGCGTGAACAGCTCCGGCCCGCAATGCATCGACATCGTGCCGCTGAAGATCACCCGGTCGCGCAGCGGCGAATCGACCCGGTAGCCGATGCGATCGCCGTATCCGGCGCAGCGCCCGCCGACCAGCCGGATGTCGTCTTCGATCGCGAGGTTCACCGGCCGCGGCAAGGCCGAGACCGCGACCCGGTGATCCGTGGGATCGGGAGCGACGCGATAGTCGATCGATTGGAAATTCACCATCAGCGCGTTCGGTATCACGTTGTACGGCCGGTTCGGGTGGCCGTCGAAGGCGGCTGGGTTATCCCCGGGCAGCGAGAATTCGTGATCGTCGATCACCACGTTGCCGTCGATCGTGCGCAGGCCCGTCGCCCGCAGTTCGGCCGCGAAACGCCACCAGCGCTCGATCGTCAGGTACGGATCCCCGCCCCCTTGCAGGTACAGATTGCCGTGCAGGACGCCGTGCACGATCGGGCCGTCGACCAGCGCGCGCGTGTGCCACTTGAACTGCGGTCCGAGCATGTCGAGGGCCGCGAACGTGGTCAGTGTCTTCATCACCGATCCGGGTCCGCGCGGTATTCCGGGATTGCGCTCGATCACCACGGCGCCCGTGTCCGCGTCCTCGACGAGGTAACTCACCGAGGCGTACGGGAGGTGTCCCTGTTCGATCACGCGTTCGACCGGTGGCGGCGCGAGACGCGGTGCGGCGAATGCCGTGGCGACGATGGAGCATGCGAACAGGCACGGGAACAGGGTACGGCGCATCGGGTGAGGCTCGCTCGAAGGTTCGAAGGAAGCGCCTCGCGGGCGCCGGGGAATGATACATTCCCGGAATCGGAGCGCCCAGCCCCGACCAACGGACGGATGGCGTGATGTCGACGTCGAGAATCCTGCGCGCGCCCGACGAGGGGATCGAGCCGCTCCCGGGCGGCTGGTGGCGTCTGCGGGGTCGCGGACCGGCAATGTGGGAGGTGTATCTGCTCGATCCCCGCGGCGCGGACGGCGGGACGATCGGCGCCGCGGGGTTTGCGGTGACGTCCTCGATCCGCATCGAATGGCGGGGTGACGCGGTTCGCTGGGGTACCGGACCGGACGCTTCGGGCTCCTCGCTGAGTGCGGCGGCGGGACTCCTGCACGAGCCGCGCGAGGATCTCTACGCGGCGCTGCCGCTCGCGCGGTATGATCGGCGGGCGCGGCGATTCTGGAACGCGGTCCTGTGGATCGCCCGATGGCCGGGTGGAAGCGGGCTGATCGAACGGCTCGCCCGACGCCGACCGGCGACCGACACCGCATGAGGATCGGCGACGGCGATCGACGTCGCCGCCGCCACCGCCGCGCACTGTGCCGGTGAGGACCACCGGGCTCACGGCCCCGTCAGGACGACCAACGTGATGCAATTGCCGGACCCGGACAACGCCGCACGGTCGGCCTCTCCCGAGCGAGGATTCGACGCTTGGGGCGGCTTCGAGGCGTGGGCACGCCTGTTGAAAGTCCTGCTGCCGAGCCTGTGCGCGATGTGCGTGCAGGACGGCGACGGTCGCCAGCTCTGGGCATCGGTCGAGTGGGCGGTGGACGAGGCGGCCGCGCAGGCGGTTGCGGCGGCGGCGACCGCGGCCGCGCTGACCACCACCGGCGAGTTCCCGGCCGCGATGCGGGTCGTGAACGCGGACGTCGCGCTTTACGCGTTCGCCTTGCCCCGCGATCACGGTCGGTACGGGACCGTGATGCTCGCGCTCGCGCCGACCGGTTCGCCATCCGGACCGCGCGCGCTCCCTTACGTGCAATCGATGGTCGCGCCGGCGCTCGCCTGCTGGCGGGGAGAGTTGTCGCTGCGCACGGCGCTCGCCGAGCGTGCGCATGCGGCGATCGCTGCCGCGGCCGATGCCCACGGGCGGGCTCCGCCGATCCCGGCGCCGCCGCTGGCCGTCGACTCCCGGGATGCCGACGAAGGCGACGAACGCGATGAAAACCAGGATGGCGATGCGATCGACCGCTGGCTCGAGCGGACGATGCACCGGGGCGGCGCGACGCTCGCGGCGCTCTGGGTGCCGGAGCGCCGGATCTCGCGCACCCTCACGCCGAGCGGCCAGCCGCTCGCACCGGCCGCATTGCAACGCGCCGAACAGCATCTGCTCGCGTGGGTCCGGTTGCAGCAGCGGACCCTCGTCGTGAACCGAATCGCCCGGACGGCGACGGCCGATGCCGCGCCGTACAAGATCCTCGCGAGTCCGGTCCGGCATCGGTCCGGTCGGATCCTCGGCGCGCTCGCGTTGTTCAATCCGCCCAGCGCGGCGGATTTCCCGCCGTCCGCGGTCGCTGCGATCGAAGCGGCTGCGAAGCGCTTGTCGGGCATGATCGATGCGGCGCACGATCCGCGAACCGGCCTGCTGACGGAGGCCGCGTTCGCGCGGGGTGCTCGTCGGGTGTTCGCGACCGGTGCACCCCTCGGAGCCCACAGCCTGCTGTACCTCGACGTCGATCGCCTGCGGGCGCTCAACGAGGCGTTCGGCATGTCCGCTGGCGACGAGGCGATCGCCGCCGCCGCGGCGTGCTTGCAGGCGACCCTGCCCGCCGACGCGCTGTGCGCCCGGCTGACCGGCGACCGACTCGCCGCGCTGCTGCCGAACACGAACGTCGACGCGGCGATCGCGAACGCCGAACGCGTACGCGCCGCGTACGCCGCGCGCGGCGGCGCCGCGGCGCCGTCGCCGACCCTGAGCATCGGCGTCGCGCCGGTCGCCGACGTCGACGAGCCGCTCGCCCACGCGCTCGCCGCGGCCGAGGATGCGTGCAAGAGCGCGAAGGCGCTCGGCGGCGATCGCGTCGCCCAGGCCCAGGAGCGCGGGACCGGCGGGCACGCCGCGAACGCCGCGGTGGCGCGCCTGCTCGGACGGGCGCTCGCGACCGACGAACCGCACCTGATCGCGCAGCCGATCCTGCCGCTGCGAGGCGACTATGGGGGGGCGTTGTTCGAGGTCTTGCTGCGATTGCCAGGCGAGCGCGGCGAGCTGCTCACCGCACGCAAGGTGCTGCCGGTCGCCCGGGCCTGCGGACTGATGCGCGCGGTCGATCGCTGGGTCGTGCGGGGAGTCTGCGCGCTGCTCGGTGCGCACGCCCGCCGGGTCGGCGAGGAGCGCGCCTGCTTCACCGTGAACCTCGACGCGGAGTCCTTGCTCGACGATTCCTTCGTCGGTTTCGTCGAGGAGCGCATCGCCGCCGATCGTGTGCCGCGCGGCGCACTGGGTTTCGAGATCTCCGAAGCCCTCGCGGCACGACATCCGGACGCGACGCGGCGCTGCATCGACGTGCTGCGCGGTTCGGGCTGTCGGTTCATTCTGGATGATTTCGGCACCGGCGCCGGTACGCTCGGAATCCTGCGCGAATTCGCGGTCGAGGCGCTGAAGATCGACGGCGCGATCGTCCGCGATGCGATCGAGGATCCGCGATCGGCCGCGATGATCAAGGCGGTCGCGCAGCTCGCGACGGTGATGCGTCTGCGCACGATCGCCGAACACGTCGAGAGCGATGCCTTGCGGTGCCGGATCGCGGATCTCGGCGTCGATTACGGCCAGGGCTTCGCGGTCGCGCGCGCGGTTCCGCTGCGCGATCTGCTCGGCGAGCTCGCGCTGTTCGAGGCGAGCGCCGAGCCACGGCCCCACGACGACGGCCTCTTGTAATTCTCCGCGCGCTGAGGCAAACAGTAGGCCGGCCGGCGCACGGAACCGGTCGAGGATCGATCGGCATCGGGATGGCCATGCGGGCCGCGTCAGGGGTGTGGATGGACGAGTCGCCTAAGGTCGCGCCCGAGTGGTCGGTGCGTCACTGGTACAACAGCGATCATCCGATCGCGCTGTCGGGACTGCGGGGCCGCGTGGTCGTGCTCGGCGCATTCCAGGTTCTGTGCCCGCAATCGGTCGCGTTCGGCGTTCCCCAGATTCGCCGGATCCACGAGACGTTCGAACCGAAGGACGTCGCGGTGATCGGACTGCATGCGACCTTCGAGCACCATGCCGCGATCACGCGGGCGGTCATCGAGGCGTTCATCCAGGAGTATCGTCTCAAGTTTCCCGTCGCGATCGACTCGCCGGGCGAATCCGGACCGATTCCGCTCACGATGGAGCGATATCGGATGCGCGGAACGCCGAGTCTGGTGCTGATCGATCGCGACGGCGTGATCCGCAAGCACGCATTCGGCCCGATCGACGACCTGCGCATCGGCGCGGAGGTCGGCGCGCTCGCGGCGGAGCCGCCGAGCGTCGCGCTGTCGCGCAGCTCGGTTGCCTGACGCCGCTCGCAGCGGGGTGCCGGTGGTTCAGCGCCCCGGGCACCGGGCGAGCGCCTCGCTCAACGCGACCGCGAGCCGGCTCGCCCAGGCGCGCTGGCCGCTCGGCGTCGCGATCAGGTCCTGGCGTACCTCGATCTCGACGTGCAACAAGCCGCGCTTCTCGCCGTATTCGGGAATCGCGACGTCGGTCGCGTCGCCGACCGCATAGGGTTGATTCTCGCCGACGACCAGCGCCGGGTCGGCACGCAGCACCGAGAGCAGCGACCCAGCGAGCCGTGGATCGCGATGATAGAGGACGCCCACGTGCCAGGGGCGCGCGGCGCCGAGGTAGATCGGCGTGAAGCTGTGCATCGCGATCAGTACCGTCGGGCGGTTCGTCGCGGCGCGCGCGTCGAGGAGCGTACGGATTCGCGCGTGGTACGGCGCGAAGATCGACCGTTCGCGCCGCTCGCGCGCGGCCGCGTCGAGCCGGGCGTTCCCGGGTACCGGGGTCCGTTCGCTTTCGGTGGCGATCGACGTCGGGCTACCGGGCGGGCGATTGCAGTCGATCACCAGCCGGGAGTAGCGTTGCAGGACCGCGCAGGCATCCCAGGTGTCGGACAGACGCCGCGCGACCGCCGCTGCGCCGATGTCCCAGGCGATGTGCCGCGCGAGATCCGCGGCCGCGAGCCCGAGCGACCCGAGCGCGCGCGGAATCCGTGCGCCGGCGTGATCGCATACGATCAGGAAGGCCGAGCGCCCCCGCGGTCGACGAACCTCCACCGGCGTCGGCTCGTCGTCCGCGAGCAACGAGGCGCTCCCGGGAGCGTCCGCATCCATCGTCAGGGGGGACGCTTGTGCAACGGCTCCGGCGGCGCCGGTGGCGGCGTCGGTGCCGGTGGCGGGGGCGGTGGATCGATCGGCAGGCCCTGGTAGCGCAGCACCGCGAGGATCACGTCCTCCTGTCGTGCGAGCTTGCGCATCTGCTCGACGCGCCAGCGGGCGTGCGCGCTGCGCAACCACGGCAGCAGCGGCGCGTCGAAGCGCGCGGCGTTCGCGACGCGCCACTCGAGTACCCGCCGTGCCTCACCGAGCGCACGATACCCCGGGCTCCCGTAACGGGCGAAGCGCCGTGCGATCGAGTAGCCCGCATACTGCGCGTCGATCGTGTCCCCGTGGCGCAGCAGCCGAGCGATCTTTTCGCAGGCGGGGCGCTGCGGGTTGCCCGGCCGCGAGTCGCGACACACCGTCTCGAGCGCGGTGAGGGGCGGAAGGATCAAGCGGCCCGCGGCCCGCTCGACCGCGGCGAGGACCGCGGCGTCGGAATCGAGCGCGTGACCCGGAATGCGCGCGGCGACCGCACGCAAGGCATCGAACGCCCGCGCGACGATCGGATTCCAGTAAAAATCCAGGCTCGATCCTCGGGCCATGTGCACGAGCACACGGTCCGTCTCCACGTCGTCGTGCGTGTCGACCGCCGAATCGAGGGTCGGCAGCCACGCAGCCGCGTTGTCCGGATCGAGCCAGCGCATCGCGGCGGCGACGCCGCGGGTGTCGCAGCCCGCCGTGGCTGCGCAGACGCGCAGATCCAGCCACCCGATCGCCGCGTCGTCCGGCGCGAGCCGCGCCGCGCGGTTCGCGAGCGCGAGCGCTCCGTCGCCGCTGCGCCCGATCAGCGCAGCGGTCGCGAGCGAGTTCGCGTCTCCGCGAGTGCCGAGCAAGCCGATCGCGGCGTCGAGCCAGGGGGTCGGCCGCAGCGCGCCGGTCGCCCGCGCCCTCGTCGCCGCCCCGGCGTGCCCGGCCGGCAGGCACATCGCGCCGGCGAGTGCCAGGCCGGCGAGCGTTCGGGCGAGAGGACGGCGGCGCGCGACGGACTCCCGCATGACTCCGACGGTCCGAATCATGGAGGGCCGTGACGCGACCCGGCGGCGGTCAGACCCGCGGTGATCGCGAGGCGCATCGCGTCCTCGACCGAGATGTCGAGCGGCTCGACGAGGCGGCGCGGCAGGTAGATCGTGTAGCCGCCGAACGCATAGCTCATCGGGAAATACACGGTCACCAGGTCTTCACCTTCGCGCGCGGCGAGCGCCGCCGGTACGTCTTCGCGCGTCACGAACCCGATTGCGCGTACCTCGCCGAAGTGCGCGACGACGACGCGCTGCAAATCGCGCCGGTCGCCGCTACCGGACGGCAACAGGCTCACGACGTCGCGAAAGCCCCCGTACAGGGTCTTCACGAACGGGATCCGCGCGAGGAGATCGTCCCAGTACTTGAGCACGATCCGGCCGGCGTACGCGTTGACGAGGCTGCCGACCAGCAGCAGCACCAGGAAGCCTGCGAGCAGCCCGAGCCCCGGCCAGTAGTGTCGTGGGCTGACGATGTCGAATGCGATCAGCAGGTGCCGCAGCATCAACTCGAGCGAGTGAACCGCCCACCAGATCACGTATACCGTGAGCGCGACCGGCAGTACCGTGACCAGTCCGCGCATCGTCAATGTGAATATCTTTCGCATCGTCGTTCTGAATTCTTCGCATCCCGGCGCCGACCGGCCCGTCGAGTTCCTCTACGGCGGATCGATCGCGCAATACTCGCTCGGCTTGCGCGGGTACACCGCGAGCAGGCGCAGCGAAGCGGTCGTCGGATCCCAGAGGAAATACTGGGTCGCGATCACGCGGCCGCGCATTCGGGTCACGCTGAGCAGCCGGCTGTCGCGTCGGAACAGCACCGCCTCCGACGTCCTGCACGGCAGATCGTCGTCGATCGCGGCGAGGTCCGGTATCTCGACCACGCCACCGCCGCGCCAGTCTAGCAGGAGTATGCGCAGACAATGGACGCCGCAGTGCGCCACGTCCAGGGTGACTTCGCCCGCGAAATTCGGTCCCGCCGCCAGAACGTCGCGCAACTTCCGGCGATCCGCGAGGCTGAGTGCGAGGCGCCGTAGTCGGGCCGCCGCGGGGGCAGTGGCCGGGGTTGCAGCGGTCATCGCGGTCGCGGCCGGGTACTCGGAGAAACGCGGCGCTCCTTCCGGTTGCGGTCCGGGCGTCGCCGCCAGTCCGCGGATCCGATCGAGCGCGTTCGCGTCCGCATCGCTCAACGACCAATCGTCGACCGCGACCTCGAGGCGACGCGTGCGACGATCGACGACGACGGTGCGCAGGCTGTGATCTTCGCAGGTCGCGGGGTCGATCGGCGGCGAGTTGCCGCTGCAGTGGGTGTAAGCGCCGTACACGTCCGGCGCGCCCGCGCCGCTCGGTGCGGCAAACACCACGTATCGACCGGGCGGCACCGCGAACTGGAATGCGTGCTGGCCGTGGCGCACGGGCAGCGATCGCAATCGTGCGGGATCGATCGAATACACGTACACGGTCATGGCCGGGTCGTCGCTGCCCGGGAAGCGGATCGTGCCGCCGAGGATCGCCGCCGCCGCCACGCTCGACGAGACGCAGGAGATCAGAACCGCGCAGGCGGCGCGGATGATCGATCTGGAAACCACGGAACTTCGACCCTCGCGAACCCCCACGGTCCGCAGGCTACATGGTAGCGAGGGGCTCTCGCGCAAGCCACCGCGATCGCGGTCCCCGCCGCGGTCGCCGCGTCCCCCGGTCGCCCGGCGCAGGCCCCCGGCGACCGGGCCCCGCCTACTGACGCGGCAGCAGGAAGCGATGCCCGCGATAGGCGAGCTCGACGCCGTCGGGTCGGATCCGTACGACCCGGGGTCCCTCCGCGAGCCTCGAGCCCTCGACGTACCGGTGTCCGTTGATGAACACGAATCGCTGCGCCGGATCCGGCGAATACACGTGCACGTCCAGGTGCAGGGGCGGCAACGCGTCGGCGCCCGCGAACCCCATCTGCGCGAGCGTCGGCAGGGGCTCGAGGTCCGCGCGATCCGCGGCGGTCGCCGGCGCCGCGGGCGCGGCATCCGCCGCACCCAGCCTTGCGCGCGCCTCGGCCACGATCGGATTCTCAGGCGAGGTCACCGGGACTTCGGGCGCAAAACCCGCCGCGGCGGCGGGCGGCGACGCGGCGGCGGGCGGGGACGCGGCGGCGGGCGGGGACGCGGCGCTCATCCCGGACGAGGCCGAGTCGGGCACGGCGGGAATTGCGCTCGAGACCGCCGCCGCCGGCGTCGAACGCGTCGGGCCCTGCCTCGACGCCGCCTCGGGGCGTGCCGTCGCGGTCGCTGCGGCGCGTGCGGGGAGCCGCGCACTCGTGGCGGGACGCCGCAGCAGCACGAACCCGAGCACCAGCGAATTGGCGCCGAGCAACACGAGCAGTCCGATCATGAAGGGACTCGGCCCTGCGCGCGGGCGCACGATCGCGGGCTCGATCAATCCGGGGCTTGCCTGGCGCTGCCGTTCGGCTTCCGATTTCTTCAGTGCGTCGAGGATGAACGACATCCGGCGTCTCCTCAGTCCGTGGTGCGCGCGGTTGCGGGTCCGCGGGCGATCGGTCCGACGGCGCGGGCGGCGTCATCCGGGGTCCCCGACGGAGCCGGCAGGCCGTCGTGCCATGCTCGCCAGCCGCCGACGAGCGCGGTGACCGCGCCGAGCGCAACGACCGCGGCCGCGATCCAGCCGAGCCACGCCGGCGCGAATCGCCGTCCGTAGACCTCGCCGGCCGCGCGCCGCACCAGTCGCGCGGTCAGCTTGCGCGTCTCGGACGAGTAGGCGCCGAGCAGCGCCCGGTCGCAGCACACGTTGATCACCCGCGGAATGCCCCCGGAGATGCGGTGCACCTCGCGCAGCGCGCCGGCCGTGAAGGGGTCGGTGGTCGCGCCCGCGACCCGCATCCGGTGACGCACGTAATGGCGCGTTTCCTCGCGGTTCAGGGGCTCGAGGTGATAGCGGCCCGTGACCCGCTGCGCGAGCTGCCGCAACTCGGGCAGATCGAGCAGGGCGCGCAGTTCCGGCTGCCCGATCAGCAGGATCTGCAGGAGCTTTTGCGTCGGGGTCTCGAGGTTGGTGAGCAAACGCACGTGCTCGAGCACCGCGGGCGAGAGGTTCTGCGCTTCGTCGACGATCAAGACCACCCGTCGGCCGGCGGCGTGTGCCGACAGCAGACGTCGGTTCAGCGCGTCGACCAGGAGCTTGAGGCTGCGCCGTTCCGCGTCGCCGATCGGCACGCCGAGCTCTTCACAGATGCTCTGCAGGAACTCGGCCGGCGTGACGCGCGGGTTCAGGATCAGCGCGACGTCCGCGTGGGCCGGCATCCGCGACAGGAGCGTGCGTACGACCGTCGTCTTGCCGGTGCCGACCTCGCCGGTCAATTGTACGAAGCCGCCGGATTCGTTGATCCCGTAGAGCAGGTGCGCGAGCGCCTCGGCATGCCGCCCGCTCATATAGAGATAGCGGGGATCCGGCGTGATCGAGAACGGCTTTTCGCCGAGGCCGAAGTAACTCGTGTACATGCCGGTTGCCGATGATAGCAAGCTGTGCGCGGCGACGGCGCTCAGCGCGGCTGCCGCCGGATCTGGTTCGCGCGCAGGATTCGTGCCGCCCCGAAGCGCCGGCGGACCTCGTCGACCGTGGTGTCGATCCGCGACGCCCGGGCGCCCGGCGGCTCGAACAGGTCGACCTGGGTACCGGTTTCGAGGTCGGAGACGGCAACGCCGAGCAGACGGATCGGCGTGCGCGGGCGCTCGGCGAGCCACTCCGACAGCATCGCGTCGGCGAGGCGCCACAGCGTCGCGGTGTCGCGCGCCGGCGGTTCGAACGAGCGCTGCCGGTGGCTCGTCGCGAAGTCCGAGGTTCGTACCTTGATCGCAACCTGTGCTGCGGCCGCGTCGGTGCGCCGCAACCGGGTGCCGACCCGGTCGACCAGGCGGGCGAGTTCCGTGCGCAACGCGCTGGGGTCGTCGAGATCGGACTCGAACGTGCATTCGGCGCTGATCGAACGTTCCTCGCCCGGCCGGACCACCGGGCGTTCGTCGAACCCCGCGGCGCGACGGCGCATCGCCTCGGCATGCCGTCCGAACAGCGTGCGCAACGTCTCCTCGGGGGCACTTCGCAGGTCCCGGAAGCTCCGTATCCCGGCGGCGTGCACGCGTGGCAAGGTCTTCGCTCCGATCCCCCAGAGACGCTCGATCGGCAGATCGTCGAGCGCGTGCGGAAGCTCCTCGGCGCCGATCCGGCACAGTCCGTCGGGTTTGCGAAGATCCGAGGCGATCTTCGCGACGAGCTTGTTCGGCGCGACGCCGACCGAGGCGGTCAGTCCGATCTCCTCGCGGACCTTTCGCCGGAGCCGCTCCGCGATCGCGACCGGCTCGCCCAGCAGACGCCGGCTCGCGGTCACGTCGAGAAACGCTTCGTCGAGCGACAAGGGTTCGACCAGCGGTGTGAAGGACTCGAAGATCGCGAAGGCCTGTGCCGAGACTTCGCGGTACCGTCCGATCCGCGGTGGCACGACGATCGCCTGCGGGCACAGACGGAGTGCCGACGCGATGGGCATCGCCGACCGAACCCCGAACCGGCGGACCGCGTAGCTCGCGGCTGCGACCACGCCCCGCGGGCCTGGATGGCCGACGATCACCGGCAAGCCCGCGAGCTCCGGCCGGTCCCGCACCTCGACGGACGCATAGAAGGCGTCCATGTCGACGTGCAGGATCGACCGGGCCTCCATTCAGGGCACGCCGGATCCGGTCATAGCAGATCCTTCACGCCGTCCCGCTCCTCGTGCAGTTCGCGGAGCGTCGCGTCCATCTTTTCGCGGCTGAACGGGTCGATCGGCAGGTTCTGCACGATCCGGTACGCTCCGCCGCGACAGGTGACCGGAACCGAGTAGATCACGCCCTCGGGAATTCCATAGCTGCCATCCGACGGCACCGACATGCTGACCCAGTCGCCATCGGCGGTGCCGTGCACCCAGGTGTGCACGTGATCGATCGCTGCCGAGGCCGCCGATGCCGCCGACGAGCTGCCCCGCGCCTTGATGATCGCCGCGCCGCGCTGCTGCACGGTGGGTATGAAGGTTTCGCGGAACCAGCTCGCGTCCACCGTCGAGAGCGCGGGTCGACCGTCGACGGTCGCGTGGTGCAGGTCCGGGTACTGCGTCGCCGAGTGGTTGCCCCAGACCACGAATTGCCTGATCTGGGTGACCGACCGGCCGGTCTTCTCCGCGAGCAGCGCGACGCCGCGGTTGTGATCGAGTCGGGTCATCGCGGTGAAGTTGCGCGGTGGCAAGGAGGGCGCGTTGCGCTGCGCGATCAGCGCATTCGTGTTCGCCGGATTGCCGACGACGAGCACGCGCACGTCGCGGCTCGCGACGCGGTCGAGCGCCCTGCCCTGGGCCGAGAAGATCTGCGCGTTCGCGAGCAGGAGATCCTTGCGCTCCATCCCGGGTCCGCGCGGACGTGCGCCGACGAGCAGCGCGACACCGCAGTCGCGGAACGCGGTTTCGGTGTCATCGGTCGCCGTGACCGACTGCAACGTCGGAAACGCACAATCACTCAGTTCCATCACGACGCCGCGCGCCGCGCCGAGGGTGGCGGGGATCTCGAGGAGGTTCAGACGAATCGGTTGATCCGGTCCGAGCATCTGCCCCGAGGCGACGCGAAACGCGAGCGCGTAGCCGATGTTGCCGGCGGCGCCGGTGATCGTGACGGTGATGGGTGATTTCATCCGAAGGCTCCGGTCGAAAAAAAGCCGATGTTAGCGTAAACGCCCCCGCGGGGAGCACGGTTCGCGCAGTTTCGGGCGCGCTTCGGCGACTCGCGACGGGGTTCCTGGTGCCGGCCCCGCGGATTCGCCGGCAATCGCCGGCGGCCGCGTGTCCGGCGGCGCGCAGCGCGCCGACCCGATCGCGCGATCCACGATCGGTCCCGGCATCGGCCACGCGGTGGCGCGATCGGTGCGCATCGCGGTGCGCACGAAGTGCGGCGCGTCGTCGGCCACGCGCGGCCCGCGCGGCTGGATCTCGAACGCGAACAGGACCGCGAGCGCGAGCAGCACCCCCGCGGCGTAGGCGAGGCCTTCGCGCCACGGACGCCGACGGGTCGCACCGCGCGCGCGGTCGAGCACGCGCCGATCGAGGATGCGCGGGGGTGTCGGCTGCGGCAGGCGTCGGTACGCGGCGCTCAATTCGTCGTCGCCGCACAGGTACCGCTCCAGTTCTCCACGGTCCGGATCGATCATCGTCGTGTCCTCATCGGTTCAGGTCGCGCGCGCCCGTGCGCGCGACGGGACGGGTTCCTCGAGCGCGGTGGTCGGCTCGGCCGCGCGCTCGGCGAGCGCCAGCCGGAGCTTGCGGATCGCGTAGCGAACGCGGCTCTTCGCGGTCTCGCTGCCGACGCCGGTCACGCGCGCGATCTCCTCGACGTCGAGTCCTGCCTCCTCGCGCAGCAGGAATGCCTCGCGTTGCTCCGCGGGCAAGGCCGCGATCGCGGCGAGCAGCGCCGACTGCTGCTCGCGGCGCTCCGCGATGCGGTCGGGTCGGTCGTGCTCGGGCGATTCCGGCTCGATTCCGAGAAAGGCGCCGTCGTCGAAGGGCTCCTCGCCCGGCAGGCTGCGGCGCCGTCGGTAGTGGTCGATCGTGCAGTGATGCGCGACCTGGTACAGGAACGTCGCGAACTTCGCCCGGATCTCGTAGCGGTTGCGGGCGGCGATGATCCGCGACCACACCTCCTGGAACAGGTCGCTCGCGACCGCCGGATCACCGACCTGCCGCAGCAGGTAGCGATACAACGGACCCTTGTGCCGTGCATAGAGCCTCTCGAACGCGCTAACGTCGCCGCCTGCATAGCGAAGCATCAGTTCCGCGTCGTGGTCGACCCGCTCCATGGACGCCAAGCATACGTGGGCGGGTTTCGCCGTTGCGATAAACGTCGCGACCGGGTCCGGCGGGTTATCCCGGAGCGGCTGGGGGGGGCGATCGCTGCCGAATCCCGCGTTAGTGTTATACCTGAATAGTTCGGTATAATTGTGAAATGAGCGACGAGTGGAACGACCGTCAGCCGATTTACCGGCAACTGCAGGACCGGATGATCGCGCGGATCCTCGATCAGTCGCTGCGCGACGGGGATCCCTTGCCGTCGGTGCGTCGCGTCGCGGCCGACTGCCGGCTGAATCCGCTGACCGTGATGAAGGCCTATCAGCGTCTGGTGGACGACGGTCTCGTCGAAAAGCGGCGCGGCCTCGGCTTCTACGTCGGCGCCGGTGCGCGGGCGGCGTTGCTCGCCGGCGAACGCGAACGCTTTCTCAGCGAGGATTGGCCGCGGATCGCCGCGTCGATCCGCCGTCTCGGGCTGTCGATCGAAGAGCTCCTCGATCGCGACGCCGATCGCGCCTGAGCCGCTGAGACTCCCGATGCCGCCGGTCATCGACGCGCGCGACCTCACGAAGCGATACGGCTCGGTGCTCGCGGTCGACCGCGCGTGCTTCTCGATCGAGCCCGGCCGCATCGTCGGCCTGATCGGTCCGAATGGCGCCGGCAAGACCTCGATCCTGCGCGCGGTGCTCGGCCTCACCCGATACGAGGGCAATCTGCGGGTGCTCGGGCGCGACCCGTGGCGGGAGCGGGCTGCGCTGATGCGCGAGGCCGCGTTCATTCCGGATGTCGCGGTGCTGCCCGGGTGGCTACGGATCGATCGTGCGGTGGACTTCGTCGCCGCGATCCACCCGCACTTTCGCCGCGAGCGCTGTCGCGCGATGCTCGCGAAGACCCAGATACCGCTCGATCGCCGGGTGCGCGAACTGTCGAAGGGCCTGCGGACCCAGGTTCATCTCGCGCTCGCGATGGGTATCGACGCCAGACTCCTGGTGCTCGACGAGCCGACGATCGGCCTCGACCTGCTCGCGCGGCGAGCGTTCTACGACGCGCTCGTCGAGGATTTCATGGACGAATCCCGCACGATCCTGGTGACGACCCACCAGGTCGAGGAGGTCGAGAAGCTGCTGACCGACGTGCTGTTCGTCAATCGCGGCCGGATCGTCCTCGACGGACCGATCGAGTCTCTGGCGAGGCGCTACGCGGCCCTCAGCGTCGACCCGGCGCGGCTCGCCGAGGCGCGCGCGCTCGGCCCGTTCTACGAGCGCCGCACGCCCGGCAGGACCGTGCTCTACTATGAGGACGCGGACCGCGCCGCGCTCGCCGCGCTCGGCGATCTGCAGGTGCCGGACGTCGCCGACCTGTTCGTCGCCAAATTGTCCGGTGGCGCGTGATGACCCGTTTCCTGTGGCTGATTCGCCGCGAACTCTGGGAATACCGCGCGGCGTGGATCCTGCCGGCGGTGACCGGCGTGCTGCTCGTGCTCGCGGCCTCGTTCGGCCACGTCGACGTGGACATCGCGGGCGTCCGGCCCGGCCCGAGCGCGCTCGGCGGCGCCCTGCTGTTCGGCTTCGGGATCGTGTTCCTGTTCGCGATGCTGGCCTATTCGTCCTGGTACCTCCTCGATTGCCTGAACGCCGACCGCCGCGACCGCAGCATCCTGTTCTGGAAGTCCCTTCCGATCGGCGACGCGCAGACGGTGCTCGCGAAGCTCGCGACCGGCCTGATCGCGATCCCGCTCGTCTATTTCGCGGCCGCGGACGTGACCACGCTTGCGATCGCGTTCATCGTGTCGTTGCGCGCGCGCGCGTGGATCGGAACCGCGTTGTGGCATCCCGAGCAATGGCTGCAGTTGCAGGCCCTGTGGTGTTACCTGATCCTGACCCTCGCGATCTGGCTCCTGCCGGTCGCGGGCTGGCTGCTGCTCGTCTCCGCCTCGGTGCGCCGCGCGACCGTGCTCTGGTCGCTCCTGCCTCCGGTCGCCGCGGTCTGGGCCGAGCGGGTGTTCCTCGGAACGAACTGGGTCGGGCGGATCCTCGTGAATCGTCTGGTCGACGGCTATCCGGCAACCGCGTTTCACGACCTCTCGGGATCGCTCCTCGGCGCACTCGGCTTCCCCGGCGCGTCGCGGACGGCCGTGCCGGCGAGCGTCTGGGAACTGCTCGCGCCGGCTCGCTTCCTCGCAGCCCCCGCGACCTGGATCGGGGTCGGCGCCGGCGTCGTGCTGGTCGGTGCGGCGATCCGCCTGCGCGCGCGCAACGTCGATCCGTGAGCGCGCGATCCGCGCGCTTGGTGCGCGCGGGCGCGATCGTGCACAATGCACGAGGCCCTCTCTTCAACGCGTCGAGGACGTCGGCATGTACAAGACGAAGATCGATCTACCCGAAAAGACCCGCCGCAACGTGATCGCGATCCTGAACGACAGACTCGCCGATGCGATCGACCTGCAGAGCCAGGTCAAGCAGGCGCACTGGAACGTGAAGGGTCCTAACTTCATCGCGCTGCACGAACTGTTCGACAAGATCTCGGACATGGTGCTCGGTCAAATCGACGAGATCGCCGAGCGGGTCACCGCGCTCGGCGGTACGGCCGAGGGCACCGTCGCGGTCGCTGCGAAGCGCAGCCGGCTCAAGAACTACCCGCTCAGCATCACGTCCGGCAAGGACCATCTGTACTACTTGTCGACCCAGCTGGCCGCGTTCGGCAAGTCGGTACGCGCCGCGATCGACGCGACCGACGAGCTCGGCGATGCGGACACCGCGGATCTGTTCACGGGCATCTCGCGAGACCTCGACAAGCACCTCTGGTTCCTCGAGGCGCACTCGCAGGACAAGACCTGAGGAGGTCGGCCGGGCGTCAGCTGAGCAGCTGCGCGAAATAGCTGTTTCGCAGGCGGTTCGCCGGATCCGTCCGGCGGCGCAGCGCGGCGAACAGTCGCGCTCGCTCGCCGAGCGCCTTCGTGAGCTGCTCGACCGTGAGTGCGCGCGTCTGGGTGAGCGTCGGCGCGCCGCCGGCGTTCGACGCGAACTCGTTGAAGTCGATCAGGAAATCCTCGAATCCGGGATCGCCCGGCGACGACGGTTCCAGCGTGACCCGGTCGCCCGCATGGCTCGGACTGAACAACGCGTTCCGGTCACGGTGCAGACGACTCGCGACGGTCACGAGGTTGCATCGGTACCGATAACGCTTTTGATGGTCGCGGCAGAACGCGGCGTATTCCTCGAGGAGTTTCGGGAAGTCCGCCTGCGCAAATGCCCAGAGGCTGTACGTGTGGCGGGCCTTCGAGGGGTCCGCGGGGAGCTCGCGCATCCATTCGTGCGAGTGCAGCACGACGCCGCGCGAGGCGCGGCCCTGCGCGGCATGCAGCGCGCGGTGCACGCCCGTGAGTACCGCGTTGCGCAGTCCCGGTGTCGCGAGCACGCTGCCGACCGACGAGCCGAACGCCGGCAGCACGTTGCGCATCACGGACTGACGGATCTGCCAGATCCCGGAGCGGGTGATGCTCTCGTCCGGATCGCGGACGCGCCGTTCGACGGTGATCCGGTCGGAAAACGGCGCGACATGAAATCGCAGTGCGCCGGGCTCTTCGACGATGCGCGCGTAACGCGCCGCGAACTCCGCGAAGGAGTGACTGCGATATTCGATCTTCACCGGCGCCACCGGTTCGACGCGCAGCGAGACCTCGTGAACGACGCCGAGCAGGCCATGACTCGATCGCAAGACGCGCATGAGGTCCCGGTCGCGCTCGGTGACCGTGATCTGTCGACCTTGGGGCGTGACCAACCGGATCTCGGTCACGCAGGAGGCCATCTGCGCGCAGTCCTCGCGATAGGACGGCTGCGGCAGCGTCGCGACCGCCAGCGCGCCGACCGACATGTTGCCGATGTCCGGGGTCAGCGGCAGCTCCAGCCCGCGCTCGGCGAGCGCCCGGACCAGGGCCGCGACCCGCACGCCGGCCTGCACGCGGACGCAGCCTTCGTCGTAGCCGAGGATCCTGTCGAACGCATCCAGATGCAGCGCCGTGCCGCCATCGGTGTTCGCGCAGCGAGTGATCGAGTAGTCGGCCCCGATCGGGCGTACCGGCGAGGGATACGCCTTCGGGTTCGCGAGGATCGCGGCGACCTCCTCGACGGTCCGGGGTCGAACGGTGACGCGCGGCCGGCGGTGCAGCCCGATCCGATCCGCGCCCGGGGTGCGCGTGCCATTCAGTGCCATGTCGATCATCCCTCGGCAGTCGGGCCGCTCTCGGAGCGGCATCCGGCTGTTCCGGGCGCGCGAGTCCAGCCGCCGGAGCGCGTGGGCGCGTCGATCGAAGGCACTGGCGGCTCCGCTGTCGTGGGGCGCCCGATCGGCGCCCGGTAGACCGGTGGCTTTGCGTCCCCGCCTTTCGACGGGTTTGCCCTTGAACAGCGGATTCACTATGCGATGGCGCCGTTCTCCTGTAAAGAGCCGCGCCGCAGGCGCGCAAGCCGATCAATGCGATACCATCGACTGCGTCGCAGAATTCGCCGCTCAGCCGGCCAGCATCAGGCTTTCGGTCCGCTCGATCGCCTCGGGCGTCCCGTGCAGCATCACGACGTCGCCCGATCTCAGTACCGTTTCGCCCCCGGGGTCGCGACCGACGATGCGGTCACGACGGATCGCCCGGACGCTCGCCGCCGCGCCGTGTGCCGCGAGCGCGTCGAGGGTTCGGCCGACGGCCCAGGCATGCGGCGGGAGCACGACGCTGTGCAAACGCTCCCGAGCCCGCGCGCCATCCGCCCCGATCGGCGAGCGTTCATCGGCCAGGACTTCGCGCAGCAGCGCATAGCGGTCGGTGCGGATGCCGTCGATCGTCCGGACCACCCGCGAGACCGGCTCCTTCAGCAACAGCAACAGGTGCGATGCGAGCATCAAGCTCGCTTCGAAGGTCTCCGGCACGACCTCGGTCGCGCCAGCGGCCTGCAGTTCCTCGAGGTGCACGTCGTCGGGCGTGCGCACGAGAATCGGCACGTCGGGGCGCAACGACCGAATCGCGCGCACCACGCGCAACGCGACCGGCGGATTCGCGAAGGTGATCACGACGCAGTTCGCCCGCATCGCGCCGACGCTGCGCAGGACCTCGATCTGCGCGGCGTCTCCGAAGACGACGGGGTCGCCCGCCTGCCGTGCCGAGCGTATCCGCCGTGGATCGACTTCGAGCGCGAGGTACTCGAACCCGCGGCGCTCGAGCACGCGCGCGACGTTCTGCCCGACCCGCCCGAAGCCGCAGATCATCACGTGCTCGCGCCCGGCAACGGCGAGCGTCGCGCGCGTCTCCGGCCCGACGTCCGTCCCCGGCGGGCCGGTCCGGCCGAGCAACGCGGCGGCGATTCGCCGATTGTGGCGAATCAGCAGCGGCGCCAGCAGCATGCTCGACACCGTCGCGGCGAGCAACGGCTGCGCGACCGCGGGCGCCAGGAGCCGGTGCTGGAGCAGGAGCGTGAGCAGCGCGAATCCGAATTCCCCGCCCTGACTGGCGACGACGCCCGTGCGCAGTGCCTTGAACCAGCTCCGCGCGGCGCGTCTCGCGACCAGCGCGATCACGCCGGTCTTCAGCACCAGGATCCCGGCGAGCAATGCTGCGACCAGCGTGAAGTCGCGCAGCAGCAGGCGGCCGTCGAGCAGCATGCCGACGCTGATGAAGAACAGTCCGACCAGCACGTCGCGATACGATCCGATCGATGCCTCGACCTGGTGGCGGAACTCGGTCTCGGCGAGCATCATCCCGGCGAGAAAGCCGCCGAGGGCGAGCGACAGGCCCGCCGCGCGGGTCGCCCACGCGGCCGCGAGCACCACCAGCAGCGCGGTCAATGCGAACAGCTCCGTCGAGTGCACCGACGCGATCGCGTGGAACAGCGGGCGCAGCAGCCAGCGTCCCGCCGCGAGCACCAGCGCGAGAGCGAGCGCCGCGAACGCAATCGACAGGACGATTCCCCGCGCGCCGCCCGGGTGACCACCGTCGCGCAACGACGACTCGAGCGCGAGCAGCACCGTGAACGCGAGATCCTGGAAGAGACAGATCGCGACCGCGAGTCGTCCGTGCGACCGGTTGTTCTCGGACTGCTCGGTGAGCTGTGCGACGATGATCGCGGTCGACGACATCGCGATCGCGCCGCCGGTGACGACCGCGGTCGCCGGCGCGATCCCGAACCCGGCGATCGCGATGCCGGCGACGGCACCCGCGGTGAGCAGCACCTGCAATCCGCCGACGCCGAAGACCTCGGTGCGCATCGCGACCAGGCGCGGCCTGGAGAATTCCAGCCCGAGCGTGAACAACAGGAACGTGATCCCGAACTCGGCGAGGAGTCGAGTGGTCGCGGTGTCGTCGACCAGACCGAGCGCGTGGGGGCCGAGCATCGCCCCGACCAGGAGATAGCCGAGAATCGCAGGCAGTGCGAGCCGACGCACGAGCGCGACCACGCCGACCGAGGCCGTCAGCAGGATCAGGATCTGCAACAGAGGATCCGCGTGCATCGCGTGATCGACGTTAATGCCCCGGTGCGCCCGGGGCAATGGCGGCGACACCGGTCGCCGCGCCTGATAAAGTGTGCGGATGGAACCGATAGCGGTAGACGTCAAGGCCGGAGAGACGTACTGGTGGTGCCGTTGCGGCAAGAGTGCGCGGCAGCCGTTTTGCGACGGTTCGCACAAGGGCACCGAGTTCACGCCGATGAAGCACCAGGCGAGCGCGGACGCGCGCGTGTGGTTCTGCGCGTGCAAGCGCACGGCGACTCCGCCGTTCTGCGACGGTTCGCACAAGAAGATCGCGGCGCCGTCGACCGGCTGAACCGACGATGCCGAGTTCGTTGGCGCTCGAAGGCGGCGGCGACGAATGGCGTTTGCGGATCGCGGGCGATTGGTCGGCCCGGGCGCTCGCCGAGGCGCAGGCCCTGCTCGGCGACTTGCCGCAGTCGATCGCCGGCACGCTGACCTGCGACTGGTCAGCCGCCGAGTCGCCGGGGATCGGCCCGGCCTGGGCGCTGCTCGCGCGGATCGATGCGATCGGTGGCGGACGACTGCGGATCCAGCACGTCGCGCCGCCACGTCACGTTGCCTTTCTCGACGCATTGCGTCGGCGGACCCCGGTGGACAGTCCCTCGGACGATGCGCGTTCGCCCGGCGCGCTCGGCGCACTCGGCCGCTGGGTGCTCTCGCGGGGCGCCGAGATGCGCGAGTTCGCGGCCCTCGTCGGTCGCATCGTCACGGTGCTCGCGCGCGCGGTCCGGCAGCCGCGATCCTGGCGTCTGCCGTCGCTGACGCGGCATGTCTACGAGACCGGTGTCACCGCGATCCCGATCGTCTGCCTGATCGCGTTCCTGATCAGCGTGATCGTCGCCTACCTCGGATCGCAGCAGTTGCGGCTGTTCGGCGCGGAGATCTTCGTGGTCGACCTGATCGCGATCGCGGTGCTCCGCGAGATGGGGGTGCTGCTGACCTCGATCGTCGTCGCCGGCCGCTCGGGCAGCGCCTTCGCGGCCGAGATCGGCGCGATGCGGCTCAACGAAGAGATCGACGCGCTGCGCGCGATGGACATGGACCCGATCGAGCTGCTGGTCGTTCCCCGGATCCTCGCGCTGGTGATCAGTTTGCCGGCGCTCACGGTGATCGCCGATGCGACCGGCCTGCTCGGCGGCGGGCTGCTCGCGCACTACCAGGCGCACATCTCCTGGCCGCAGTTCGCGGACCGGTTGCGGGCGGCGATCGCGCCGACCACGTTCTGGGCGGGGCTGATCAAGGCGCCGGTGTTCGCCGTGCTGATCGCGGTCGTCGGGACCTATCGCGGGATGCGCGTCCGCGAGTCGCCGCGCGAGCTCGGCCGGCAGACGACGATCGCGGTGGTGCAATCGATCTTCCTCGTGATCCTCGCCGACGCCGTGTTCGCGGTGCTGTTCGTGCGGCTCGGATTCTGACGATGCCGACGATCGCGGAACCGGTGATTCGCGTGAGGGACCTCGTGAACCGCTTCGCAGGCCAGATCGTTCACGACGGGCTGGCGATGGACGTGAGCGCGCGCGAGATCTTCGGGGTCGTCGGTGGATCGGGAACCGGCAAGTCGGTCCTGCTGCGGACGATCCTCGGTCTGCAAACGCCCACCGCCGGCCGCGTCGAGCTGTACGGACGCGAAGTCGGCGCCTTGTCGCGTGCCGAACGCGCCGAGATCGTGCAGCGGGTCGGGGTCACATTCCAGAACGGTGCGTTGATCGGATCGCTGACGGTCGCGGAGAACGTGCAGTTGCCGTTGCGCGAGTACCGGCGGCTCCGGCCCGCGGCGCTCGACGAGCAGTCGCGTCTGTGTCTCGCGATGGTCGGACTGCCGAACGGCGCCGCGGACAAATATCCGTCGCAGCTCTCCGGTGGCATGGTGAAGCGGGCGGCACTCGCGCGCGCCCTCGCACTCGAACCGACGCTCCTGTGCCTCGACGAACCGACCGCGGGTCTCGATCCGATTTCCGCAGCGGGGTTCGATGAGCTACTGTTGTACTTGCATTCCCAGCTGGACTTGACCGTCGTCATGATCACGCACGACCTGGATACCCTGTTCCGGACCTGCAGCCGAATTGGCGTGATTCTCGACGGCAGGATGTCGAGCGGTACCCTCGAGCAGGTTGCGGAGGACCCGCATCCTTGGATCCAGGCCTATTTCCACGGACCGAGGGCTCGCGCGACGCGAAGGGGGAGCGATGGATAGGGATGCGAATTACGTCGCCGTCGGTGCGTTCGTGCTGTTGATCGCCGCGCTCGCGACCGGCTTCGTGTTCTGGTACGCGGAACGCGGCGAGCGACATGCGACCGCTCGCTACGAGATCTACTTCGAGGGCTCGGTCAGCGGACTGTCCAAGGGAAGCCCCGTGCGCTACCTCGGCGTCGACGTCGGCAAGGTCGCGCGAATCACCCTGGATCCGTCTCATCCAAAGCGCGTCCGCGTGATCGCCGACATCGACTCGACGGCGCCGATCGACAGTCGAACGCGCGCGTCGCTCGGCCTGCAAGGCGTCACCGGCCTGCTGTTCATCGACCTCGAGCAGAATCCCCATGCGGGTCCGCCGCGACCCCTGGCCCAGGGGCTGCGCCACCCGGTGATCCAGTCGGCGCCGTCGGATTTCGACGTGCTGCTGAGCAGCCTTCCGGCGCTGACGACGCGCGCGGTCGAACTCGTCGATCGCCTGAATCAGGTGTTCAGCGATCAAAACGTCGCCGCACTGCGCGCGACGATCGACAACGCACGGCTCGCGAGCGAACGGCTCCCGGCGACGATCCAGGACGTGCAGCAGCTCGTCCAGGAGGTCCGCGTGTCGACGCAGGCGGTGGATGCGGCCGCCGTTGAGCTGCGCGCGATCTCGGCGCGCTCCGCGCCGCAGATCGATGCGACGATGCAACACGTCGCCGAGGTCGCGGGCAATCTCGCGGACACGACCCGTCGGCTCGACCGCCTGGTCACCGCGAACGGTCCGGCGCTGACCCGTTTCACGCGCGACGGTCTGCCCCAATTCGATGCGCTGGTTCGCGAGAGCCGCGACACGGCGCGCCAGATGCGGGATCTGTCGCGCTCCTTGCACGAGGATCCGTCGCAGCTGCTATACCGTCCGCGGCGCAGCGGCATCGAGGTGCCGCGGTGACCCGCGCGGTCGCCGCGCGGCGCGTGCTGTGGTGCATCGCCGGCGCGATCGGTCTCGGGGCGTGCAGTCATTCGTTGCTGCGCAGCGACCGGCCGCCTCCGACCGTTTACGCGCTCGCGCCGCACCCAGGCACCCCCGCGCCTCGCATCGCAGCGGACCTGAAAGTGCTGGCCCCGATCGTCGCGCCGGGGATCGGCTCGGCCCGCATCGCGGCGTCCTTCCCCGACCGACGCCTCGATCACTTCGCGCGCGTTCGCTGGAGTGCGCCGCTCGCCGAAGCGATCGAGCAGCTCGCGATCGGCGAGTTCCGCGCCCGGTCGGGGCTGCGTGCCATGGTGCCGGACCGCTCGGTGGACCCGACGCGATACTGGCTGGAGATCGAGGTGGTCGCGTTCCAGGCCGACTACTCGCGCCACGGTGGTCCGCCGACCGTCGACGCACACTTCGTCGCCCGCGTCGGCGATGCAGCGACCGGTCGCGTGATCGCGCGCGTCGATGCCGTCGCCCGGCGCCGCGCGGTGGCGAATCGGATGACCTCGATCGTCGCCGCGTTCGAGTCCGCCGCCGATGCGGCGCTCGACCGGATCGTCGCGACGACGGACGCGCGGCTCGCCCGGGCGCTCACCGCTCGCCGGCGGCCTTGAGCCGCTCGATCGACTCGGCGAGGCCGAGCCAGCGTTCCTCGAGCGCTTCGATCGTGCGGACGAGTTCGCCATAGCGCGCATAGCCGCCCTCGGGCACCTCTCCACGCGCGACCGCCTCCTCCAGCGCGGCGCGTTCGCCGCCGAGGGCCGCGATGCGCGCCTCCAGGTCGGCGAGTTCACGGCGCAATGGCGCCAGCCGCGGCCGCGGGGCGGCCGGCTCG
>JAJXYU010000177.1 GCA_021780395.1 Pseudomonadota bacterium | reverse complement strand
CCCGCGCGAGCTGCTCGTCGATCACCCGCCGCCGATGGCGCACCAGGTAGCAGGCGATGAAGTAGAGCCCGGTGGAGAGCGCGAAGAGCACGCGCATCGGCAGGCGCGACAGGAGCTTGATCATCGGGCCGGCGGCGCGAGCTTCAAGGGACGGGGCGGACCACGATCATCAATGCATGGTAGTCAATCGGCCGCGAAAACTGAACCTCCCTCAATACGGCCGGTGCAAGTACTCGCCACGCGGGGGGCCCAGGATCCGACCTCGATCGTAGACCGGCGATCCGCGCAGGTACGTGGTGACGACCGTCGCCGACAGTTCGAGGCCCTCGAACGGCGTGTACCCTTGCGCCGATTCGGACTCCTGCGCGCGTACGACGGACGAGTGGTCGGGATCGACGAGCACGAGGTCCGCGTCGAATCCGGGCGTGATGTCGCCCTTGCGCAGCAACCCGAAGCGCCGCGCAGGATTCCACGACGTCAATTCCGCGATCCGATTGTACGACAGCCCGCGGCGACGGCCCTCGGTGATCAGCGCCGGCAGCAGGTACTCGCTGCCGCCGAATCCCGATTTCGCGAGAAACACGTCCTGGGGGCGGCTGCCGTCCACTTTCAATTCATAGCGGCAGCATGCGTGGTCGCTGCACACCCAATCGATCTTGCCGTCGAGCAACGTCCGCCAGAGGAACTCGACGTCGTCGCGCGACCGGATCGGTGGATTGACTTTCGCGAGCACGCCGGTCTTGACGTCGTAATCGATACACAGGTGCGCAATCGTCACCTCGCGCCGGAAGTTGATCTGCGGGAACGCGCGTGACATCGCCAACGCCGCCTCCACGGCCTTGCGCGAAGACAAGTGCAGGAGGTTGATGTTCAAGCACTCCGCCTCCTGCGCAAGGTACGCAGCGATCGCGATCGCGAGCCCCTCCGAGTGCGGTGGTCGTGCCGCGCTGTACGCACGCAAGCCGGAAAGCGTCGGATCGGCCTGCACGAGCTTCGTGTAAGCAGCCATTATCTCGGCGGTCTCGCAGTGCAGGGAAAGACTGATGAAGTCGCGGCGGTCGGGGAAGCGTTCCGCGGCGCGCTTGATACCGCGCATCACGAACTCGAAATGCGCGATATCGTATTTCTCCTCAGGCGCGATCATCAAGAAGTCGTGCTGGTGCTGCGACGCCCCATGCAAGCCATAGCCCCCATAGAACATGAAGATCTTGAATGAGGTCACCCCATGTTTCTCGATCAGCATCTCGATCTCGCCGATCTGGCGCGAATCCATCGGCGCGAGATGGTAGGCGTAGTCGACGTAAAAACGGCCGGCCGAAATATCCAGAACTTCGGGGAAGAACTCCGCGTATGGCCCGCCCTTGTTGAGGTAATACTGTCCCGATCGAAAATAATTGAGGCTCGACGTCACGCCGCCCTGTGCAGCCGCGCGACTCTCGGTTAGCGCATCGTCGGCGAGCGGGCTGTAGATTCCCGTGTGCATGTGGGCGTCGACGACCCCTGGAAAGCCGAGCATGCCCTGCGCATCGACAACCTCCCGCGCGAGCGCCGGATCGATCGCGGGTCCGATCGCGGCGAACCTGCCGTTCGCGATCGCAATATCTTGAACCGGTACCGCGCTCTGGTTCGGCCGCGCAACTCGGACGTTGCGGATCAAGCGATCATAGGTATGCACCGGCATGCATTGCTCCTTCACGGTAATTGAGATTCATGTGCGACAGCGACGTCGATCAGCGGCGCATAAGCCCACGGACGCGCACGGCGATCATCGTCGCGAAAGGCGTCAATCTCGGCGATTTGGCCCAGCGTGCGATCGATCGCATCGCTCCCGCTCAACAGCGCTTCGCGTGCGTCCGGCGCGATCGCGAATCGATACTCGAGGCCCGCTGCTACGATGACCTGCGAGGCGAGATCGATCACAGGACGATGCGCCTGCGGGTCGTCGCCGACCCAACGTGCGATCGTGCGGACGTGCTCTGCGTCGAGCTGAGCCGGTAACACGCCGTTGCGGACGCAATTGCGAAAAAAGATCGGATTGAACGACGGAGCGACGATCGCCCGGAAACCGTATTCCGCGAGTGCCCAAACGGCGTACTCGCGGCTCGATCCGCAGCCGAAATTCGCGCCGGCCAACAGGATCCCGGCACCATCGAACGAGCCGTCGTTCAGCTCGAAGCCGGGATTGAGGATCCCTCGCTCCCGATCGAGATAGCGCCATCCCGCGAACAGACCCGACGCAAGCCCGGACTTCGAGACCGCCGTGATCTCCCGGGACGGAATGATCGCGTCGGTATCGACGTTGTCCCTCAGCAGGACTGCGGCGACGGCTTCGACTCGCGTGGTGGACCGCATCAGTCAACTCCGGTGACTGGTGGCGACCAGCGCCGACGGATCTGCGATCCGTCCGGCGACTGCCGACGCGGCGACGGTCTCGGGGCTGGCGAGATGCGTGCGAACCCCTGGACCCTGCCGACCCTCGAAATTTCGATTCGTCGAACTGATGACGCGCTCCCGCGACCCGAAGCTCTCGCCGCCCGCGTGGAAGCACATCGCGCAACCGGATTCGCGCCATTCGAACCCGGCCTCTCGGAACACTTGATCGAGTCTCTCGGCCTCGGCAGCACGCTTGACCGAGGTCGACCCCGGGACGCAGATTGCCCGCACGCCGGCGGCGACATGTCGCCCGGCGAGGATCCTCGCGGCACGACGCAGGTCACCGAGTCGGCTATTGGTGCAAGCACCGATGAACGCACCCTCGACCCGCATCCCGATTAGCGGCTCGCCGCCGCGTAAACCCATGTAGGCGAGTGCACGCTCGTAGTCGGCGCGCCGTTCCGCCACCACGAGCTGTGACCAGCGGGGTACGCACGAATCGACCGGAACGGCGTGCTGAGGATTCGTACCCCATGTTACCATCGGTCGAACGTGCCCCGCGTCGATGCGGATCTCGGCGTCGAATACGGCGTCCGCATCGCTCGTCAGCTTCCGCCAGGCTGCCTCTGCGCGCGCCCATTGGTTTCCGGCGGGTGCGAACGGACGGCCGCGCACGTATTCGATCGTGCGCTCGTCTGGGGCGACGATCGCGGCGAACGCCGAGAACTCCGTCGCCATGTTGCACAGGGTCATCCGCGACTCCAGGTCGAGTCCCCGGACGGCGGGACCCGCGAATTCGACGGCGAATCCCCTGCCACCCGCGGATCCATGCTGCGCAAGAAGATGCAACGCGAGATCCTTTGCGGTCGCCGATCCCACGAGCGTCCCGTCGACCGTGATACGCATCGTCTGCGGCCGCGCGACCCTGAGCGTCTGTGTCGCAAGTGCATGCTCGGCTTCCGACGAACCGATGCCCCAGGCGAGCGCTCCGAGCGCGCCCTGGGTACCGGTATGACTGTCGGGACAAACGACCGTCAGGCCGGGGAGCGCGATCCCGAGTTCCGGTGCGATCACGTGCACGATGCCTTGACGGGAATCATCGATGTCGAACAAACGAATCGAGGCTGCACGGGCCTCTCGCCGCGTCGCATCGATGAACCGCGCCGCGGTCGAAGTTCCGGTCAGTGCCGTCCGACCGGGGCGAGTATCGACGACGTGGTCAATCGTCGCGAACACTTGCTCCGGCGCGACCACGCGCCGGTTCGCCGCCGCGAGACTTTGCAGCGCGATTCCCCCGGTTCGCTCGTGCAGCAGGATCCGATCGATCAGCACGAGGTCGCCCTCGTCGCTCGAGGAGATCGCGTGTTCGCTCCAGATTTTGTCGAATAACGTCGCGGGCATGGATTTCAGTGTCGACCTAGAGGGCTACTGTAATACGGCACGCGGATATTTGACATGTCTATATAACAATTCGATGCAGCCCTCCACCTGCATTCCCGGCCCGGACAACCGCGGCCGCGGCTCAGCGATCGAGTACGGCAAGTTCGTACCAGGTTTGCATGTATCCGTCGACTCCGCCCTGCAGGAAAATCCCGTCTTCGTCGTCGCTGATCCAGAGTTCGTACGGCGGGTGTTCCGAGCTGAAACCACTGCCGCCGCCGTCGTCGACGAACCGGTACCTGCGCGCCGCGAACGTGCCGGCCCGTACCGAGATCGTCTCCTGACCAAGATAAACCGCGTCGATGCGCACGTGAGCCAGCAGCGGCGGCGTCGCGCCACGGTGATCGGGCGACGGAACCATCAGTCTCAGTGTACGTCGCTGCCCGAGCTCGAACGTGAGCCTCGAGAGAAGGTAACCGTCGGCGACGATCGGGTGGGTACCGAAGCCGTCGAGCGGCGCATCGATCTCGATGCGCTGCGAGATCCGGCCGATCGACGGTCCATAAGACTCGCACTCGACCATGCCTTCGGCGAACCGGATCCATCCGGATCCCATGAACCGGTCCCCGACGGTCAATCGGATCATGCAGTCCACCGGCCGCCCGTTCGGGTCGAGCGAATACACGACGTCGCGCAACACCGTCGGCGCGGGCTCCTCGATCTCGCAATAGGCACGCAGGGTAATGGCGCCGTCGCCGTGCCGCGTGAACCGAAAGTGCTCGACGCCGCGTCGCTCGCCCATGCGTTCGGGTTTGCGCGAGGTATACCAGATCGTGCCGGTGATCGACCGATGCTTCATCTTGCGTTCCTCCGATGGATTGAGGGGCTCCGATGGATTACGGGTGCGCGCGGCCGCATTTGCGGATCCCACATGCGCGCCACTAACGCTACGGGTTCGGCTTGGCCTAGAATGTCCTGCAAACACCTATGCGGGACCGGCACGACCGTCCTCATCGGACTCTTGATGGATACCATGCAAAAACGCGACGGCGCGGTGGACCGAGCGGCCGCCGTTCCGCTGTATCACCAGATCTTCCTGCAGCTGCGGGACGAGATCCTGTCCGGCCAGCGCGGTTATGGATCGACGATCGCCACGGAGAAAGTGCTCTCCGAGATCTACGGCGTATCGCGCATCACAGCCCGTCGGGCGCTCGACGAACTCGCTCAACACCATTTCGTCGCCCGCAAGCGCCGAGTCGGCACGACCGTGATCTTTCGTCCGCCAGCCAAACCGTTCGAGGCGAACATCGATCAAGCGGTCGACTCGCTCCTCCATCTCGGGCGCATGACCAAGGTCAGAGTGCTCACGGTGTGCAAGGAGCCCGCATCGCACCGGGTTGCGGAGGCACTCGGGCTTGCCCCAGGCGTTCCGGTAGTGCGTGCGGTTCGGATTCGTTATATGGATGGTTCGCCGCTCGGATATGTGGTCAGCTACGTGCCCGGCGCGCTTGGTCGTCACGTGACGCGCGCTGGGCTCGCGAAACAACCGATATTGAAGCTCATTCAGCAGGGCGGCTACCGGCTCGGCAAGGCGACCCAAACGATCGCCGCAATGCTCGCTGACCCCCTGCTCAGCCGGTCGCTCGCGGTCGAACCGCGCTCGGCGATCCTTCGCGTCACGCGCTCCGTCTACGATGAGAGCGGCATCCCGATTCTGCTGACGATCGCCCACTACCGATCGGACCGATATCAGTTGCGCATCGACCTGCAGCACTGAGGCGCGCGAGACGGCAACGGCGATCACTCGATCGTGCCTGCTCGAATCAGCGCGTCGATCTCCTCGGTGCGCAGCCCGAGTTCCTCCAGCACCGATCGGGAGTTCGCACCCGGCGCGGACAGATCGCGCCACAGGCCCGGCCGGGCGCCGTCGATCTCCAGGGGCAGCGCCGGCAGCCGCGCCGACTTGCCGCCCGGCAGCGTCAGGTCGACGAACCCGCCGGCCGCGTTCAGGTGCGGATCCTCGAGCAAATCTTCGGGTTTCGCGATCTTCGCCGCGGGGACGCCGGCCGTCTCAAGCCGGTTCAGCAGCTCGTCGCGGTCGATCCGCTCGAACGCCGCGCGTACGATCGGCAGAATCCGCTCACGCTGCGCGACGCGGTCGTTGTTGCCGGCGAGGTTCGCGTCGGCGGCGAGATCGGCGAATCCGAACTCCACGCAGAACGCGCGCCACTGCGAATCGCTGACGACGGCGACGAACAGCTGCTCACCGGCGGCCGCCTCGAATACGTCGTAGATCGCCCACGCAGAAACCCGCGCCGGCATCGGCGCCGCCGGCCAACCGGTCACCGCCATCTGCGCGATGTGCTGACCGACGAGGAAAGCCGTGGTTTCGAACAACGAGCATTTCACGTGCGCGCCCTCGCCAGTCGATTCGCGCCGTCGAAGCGCCGCGAGGATGCCGATCACCCCGAAGAGACCTCCGGTCACGTCGACGATCGAGGCGCCGGCCCGCAGCGGCCGCCCGGGCGGTCCGGTCATGTATGCGAGTCCGCCCATCATTTGCGCAACCTCGTCGAGCGCGACCCGATTCTCGAACGGCCCGCCGAGGAATCCCTTCGCCGAGCAGTACACGAGACGAGGGTTGTCGGCGCGCAGCGTCTCGTATCCGAGTCCGAGCCGCTCGAGCGTGCCGGGCCGGAAGTTCTCGATCACGACGTCCGCGGAGGCCGCGACGCGCCGCGCGAGCGCGAGCCCCGCCGAATCCTTGAGATTCACACAGACGCTGAGCTTATTGCGGTTATACATCGCGAAATAGCCGGCGCCGGAACCCGCTAGAGTGCGCGTCGGATCACCGCCGGGCGGCTCGATGCGCGTCACGTCCGCACCCAGGTCGGCGAGCACCAGCCCTGCGGACGGACCCATCACCATGTGCGTGAACTCGATTACGCGCAAACCCGTCAGCGGCAAATCATCGCTCTGCATGCAGTCCCCGCAATCCGGTCATGGCCCGCCGCTCATTTGGTATAATTATAATACTTTTTATATGAACGGGGACGTTCGATCGTGTCAGCAAGGCAGATCCTGGTCAGCGAGGTCGGACTGCGCGACGGCCTGCAGAGTATCGCGTCGATCATGCCGACCGCGGCGAAGAAGGCTTGGATCGCAGCAGAGGCCGCCGCCGGCGTGCGCGAAATCGAAGTCGGCAGCTTCGTGCCGGCGACGCTCCTGCCGCAGCTCGCGGATACCGCCGAGCTGGTGGGTTTCGCGCGCGGCGTCCCGGGTCTCACGGTCGCCGCGCTCGTACCGAACCTGCGGGGCGCACGCGCCGCGGTCAAAGCCGGCGTCCACAAGATCACGCTGCCGCTGTCGGCGAGCGAATCGCACAGCCTGCGCAATCTTCGCCGAACCCATGTCCAAGTGCTCGCGGAAGCGCGTGCGATCCGCGCACTGCTCGACGCGCTTCCGGCCGACGAGCGGCCACACTTCGAGGGTTCGCTGTCAACCGCTTTCGGTTGCACGATCGAGGGGGCGATCCCCGACGCCAGAATCGCCGGTCTCGCGGTGGCGTTGCTCGCCGCCGGCTGCGACGAAGTTGGGCTCGCCGATACGACCGGCTACGCTGATCCGGCTTCGATTCGCCGCATCGTCCGTCTGGTGCGGGATGCGGTCGGCCCAAACGCGGTCACCGGCCTGCACTTGCACAACACGCGCGGCCTCGGGCTCGCGAACGCGCTTGCGGCACTCGACGAGGGCATCACGACGCTCGACAGTTCGCTCGGGGGCCTCGGCGGCTGCCCGTTCGCGCCTGGTGCGTCTGGCAACATCGTTACCGAGGACCTGTGTTTCATGCTCGAGGCGATGGGACTGGTGACCGGAATCGATCTGGACGCGCTGTTACGCGTCCGCGCCATCATCGCGGCCGCGCTGCCCGACGAGCCACTTTACGGCTTCGTCGCCGACGCCGGACTGCCTCGGCGCACGCCAACCCCAGAGTACGCGCCGCTCAGCGCCGCGACCCCGACTTGCGGCGCTCGCTGAATCGGGCCCGCTTGACTAGGCAGTCATCGACGAACCAGTGCCAGATGCGGCTGCGGACGGCGTCGTCCGCGGAGATCCGGATCATCCCGTAGAGGTTAGGAGCCGGGCGGGGCCTTGCGGGTCCAGTTGGGTACGATCGAACGGTGATTGAACTCCCAGGCGCACCCGTACATGCGCTCGCTGTCCAACCAGATCGCCTAGTCGCGATAGATTGCCGGAAAGTGCTGCTCCTCGCCGCGTCCGTCGGCCCAGACGAAGGTGTTGACCTGGTAGGACGCGGACGGCCCGCTCTCCGGGAATTGGCACTCGAGACGCGCGGATGACCGTGTTCATCGCGACTCTCCTCTTCGGCGTCGGTTGTCGTAACAGGCGACATGATATAACGTTATAGCTTATTGGGACGGCGGTCTCGTGGGAGGCATCCGATGAACGCGAACGACACAAAGTCGAACTACCAGGGGCCACCCGATTATCGCGTCGTCGGGCGCCACGCGGTGTTCCCGGAGACGACCCATGACGAGATCGAGCGCTTCAATTACCTCGCGCAGATGAACCGTCACCTCGCCTCGCGGATCCTGCCGGTCGTCAGGACGGTGTACGAAAACCGCGTCGAGCCGCGGATGGCGGCGCAGGGGGCAAAGCCCGCGAACCGCCACGATGTCCGCAAGGAGTTGCTTCGCGATCCTTGTTATCAGACTTGGTCGGCGCTGCGGCGCGCGACGATGGAACAGCGTCAGCAGGCCGGACGCTGGGTGGCAGTCCGTCAGGCCGAGGAGCTCGCCGCCAAGGTCGATCGCATCGTCGCCGCAGACGGCGGTCTGGAGGTCGACTCGTCCGTCAGGGTGCCCCGCTACGTTTCGGCGGTGGATCATCATTGCATGCCAGGCAGCTACCACACCGAGCTGTTCCCGGGCGACGTATCGGCCGCGGCCAACTACGACTGCGGGATCTTCGCGACGACCGGCGGCATGATGGGTCGCTACTGCGATGGGGGCGGCCATGCGGTGCTTCGCTGGGTGAGGCGCAATCTCCCAGGATTCCAGCCACGCGACATTCTCGACATCGGTGCGACGATCGGCCACAGCCTGGTGCCGATCGCGCAAGCCTATCCGCAGGCACGTGTGGTCGCCGTCGACGTCGGCCTGCCGGTACTGCGCTACGCGCTCGCGCGCGCCCGCTCACTCGGCGTGCGCAACATTCGCTTCGTCCAAGCCGACGGAGCGACCCTCGGTCGCTTCGCGGACGAGTCCTTCGACTGGGTTCAGACGACGATGTTCCTGCACGAGCTGTCCTACCCGTCGATGCGGGCGATCATGCGCGAGAGCTTCCGCGTGCTGCGGCCCGGCGGAATCGTGCTGCACGTCGAACAGCCCCAGTACACGCCGGAGATGCCGTTATTCGAGCAGGCGATGCGCGACTGGGACGCATTTTACAACAATGAGCCGTTCTGGAGCACGATGCACGAGATCGATCTCGACGGGTTCATGATACAAGCCGGTTTCAAGAAGCCGGATCTGATCCACGGTGCGGTAACCGCGGTCGTCGACCGGAGCGTGTTCCCGGATGCCGCCGATGATCGGGGCGAGGATTACGGGCGCAAGGCAGCCTGGCACGTGATCGGCGCGAGGAAGGCGGCATGAGCCTGGAAGCTGCACTCGCGACGGCCGCGGCGAAGCCGGCTGGTAAG
>JAJXYU010000213.1 GCA_021780395.1 Pseudomonadota bacterium | reverse complement strand
ATTCGGAGTGACTGGTGTGACGAATCCCGGGAAAGCGGCCTCGATGCCGTACTTGCGGTATCTGGACGGCTTGCGATGCCTGTCGATCCTTTGGGTGATCCTGATTCACCTAAAACTGCGTGGCGATGCGCTATTCAACCTGGTCGCGAGCCGCGGGTGGATGGGCGTCGACATGTTTTTCGTCATCAGTGGATTTCTCATCACCAGCATCCTGTTGCACGAGCATCGCGCGACGGGGGGCATTTCACTGCGTCGATTCTATGCGCGGCGCATCCTGCGTATCTGGCCGGCCTACTATCTGCTGGTCGGTTTGACCCTGGCTTTTGCGTCGCTGGTCACGGCGGCGCACTGGACGCCCTATTGGCAGTGGTCGCGGATGGCGCTCGGCACGATCCAGTGGCCGGCGACGTATCTGACGAACGCGTACGCGGGATTTCATCGGACCGAGAATTGCGCGATCCTGGTCTCCTGGTCGCTGTCGCTGGAAGAGCAATTCTACCTCCTATGGCCGTTGCTGCTGTTCCTGGACGTGCGGCGAGCATGGAAGCTGGCGGTGGCGGCGATCCTCGTCGTGACCGCGTGGAGAACCTGGCTCACGTTTCATTTGGCACCGGGCGTCGATGCGATGCGAAGGCTGTTTTACGCCCCGGATACCCGGCTGGATGTGATCTTGTACGGGGCGCTGCTTGCCTACCTGCTGTTCGACGAGGAGCGTGCGGCGTCGATCGGGAAGTTCGTGAACCGGGCGGTAACGCCGGTCGTATTGGCCGCGGCCTTGGTTTTCGCGGTGTACATCAATAATCGCTGGAGTGGACACCTCGGCAATTCACTGGGGTATTCGGTGAGTGCGCTCGTGATGGCGGCGGGTATCGCGTGGATCCAGACTTCGCGCCCTGCGTGGATATTGCGCATCCTCGAGCACCGGAGCCTCGTGTTCTGTGGCCGGATCTCGTATGGGATGTATTTGTTTCACGGGATCGTGCTGGCGTTGCTCCTTCATGAATTCGGTCGTCCGACGTCGCCCGTAGCCGAAACCTTGTTCGGGCTCGGTGTCGTCGGCGGGACGGTCTTCGTGGCCTTCCTGTCGTACCGTTACTTCGAGTCGCGGTTCCTGCGGATGAAAAAGCGATATTCCGTCGTAGGGGCCGCGACGACGTAGCCGGAACAGACCGACTGGGAATGGTGGGCGGTACAGGGATTGAACCTGTGACCCCTGCCGTGTGAAAGCAGTGCTCTACCGCTGAGCTAACCGCCCAAGACCGAACGGGAAGGCGCGGAATTATCGCATCGGCTCGCGCCGATGACAAATGCGGCGTCGTCGGGGACGCCAAATCGGGGGCCGCGGTCGCGGCCTTCGGCGACCGGGTCTGACGCCGCGCATGCATTTCGGTACGATGCGCGTCCGATCGCGACGCTGCCCGTGCTGGGGCCGCAGGAGCCTTGACCGCCATGACCGTCCGTACCCGTTTCGCACCGAGCCCGACTGGATATCTGCACATCGGGGGCTTGCGCACCGCGCTGTTCTGCTGGCTCTACGCGCGCCGCCAGGGCGGTCGCTTCATCCTGCGGATCGAGGATACCGACCTCGAGCGCTCGACCGAGGCGGCGATCCAGCAGATCCTGGACGGGATGGAGTGGGCGGGGCTCACTCCGGACGAGGGGCCGTTCTACCAGACGAAGCGCTTCGACCGCTACCGCGAGGTGATCGAGGGACTCCTCGCGCAGGGGCTTGCGTATCGCTGCTACTGCACCAAGGAGGAACTCGACGCGCTGCGCGCGGAGCAGCTCGCGCGCGCGGAGAAGCCGCGCTACGACGGCCGTTGGCGCGACCGCACCGATACGCGCCCGGGCGTCGAGCCGGTGATCCGGTTCAAGAACCCCCGCGACGGCGAGGTCGTGGTCGAGGACGCGGTGCACGGCCGCGTGGTGTTCCAGAACGCCGAGCTCGACGATCTGATCATCATGCGCTCGGACGGTTCGCCGACCTACAATTTCTGCGTGGTGGTCGACGACATGGACATGAACGTGACCCACGTGATCCGCGGCGACGATCACCTGAACAACACGCCGCGGCAGATGAACATGCTGCGGGCGCTCGGCCGCGAGCCGCCGGTATACGCGCACCTGCCGATGATCTTGGGAGCGGACGGCGCGAAGCTCTCGAAGCGCCACGGCGCGGTCAGCGTGCTGCAGTACCGCGACGAGGGCTACCTGCCCGAGGCGCTGCTGAACTACCTCGTCCGGCTCGGCTGGTCGCACGGCGACCAGGAGGTCTTTTCGCTGGACGAGATGGTGCGGTTGTTCGACATCGTCGACGTGAACAAGTCCGCGGCGGCGTTCAATGCCGAGAAGCTCGCGTGGCTGAACCAGCAGCACATGCTGCGTGCGGTGCCGTCGCGCCTGGTCGCGCCACTCCGATTCCAGCTCGAGCGCCTCGGGGTCGAGGCGGCCGACGATGGCGTGCTGGAGCGGATCGCGGTCGCGCAGCGCGAGCGCTCGAAGACGCTGGTCGAGATGGCGCGCAACAGCCTGTTCTTCTTCCGCGCCCCCGGAGCCTACGATCCGAAGGTGGTCGCGAAGCACGTGACCGCGGAGGCGCTCGGCCTCCTCGACGCGGCGGTGCAGGCGTTCCGCCGGCTCGACGAGTGGGAGGCGGCACCGATCCACGCGGCGCTCACCGCGCTCGCGACCGCGCACGGGGCATCGCTCGGCAAGCTCGCACAGCCGATCCGGCTCGCGGTCAGCGGCGGCACGGTGTCGCCGCCGATCGATGCGACGCTGGCGATCCTCGGGATGGACGAGACGCTGGCGCGCCTCGAGCGGGCGATCGCGGCTTGGCGCGCGCCCGCGGTGCAATGACCCGCGGCGCGCCGGGGTTTCCTTGACGACATGCGGGTCCTTGCGGTAACGTCCCGCGCCTCCGATGGGGCCATAGCTCAGCTGGGAGAGCGCTTGCATGGCATGCAAGAGGTCGGCGGTTCGATCCCGCCTGGCTCCACCAACGGTTTGAGATCTGACGGTATCGGCCCCGTCCCCATCGTCTAGAGGCCTAGGACATCACCCTTTCACGGTGGTAACCGGGGTTCGAATCCCCGTGGGGACGCCAATCACCGATCGCGCGGGCGGCGAGCGCGACTGACCTGAAGGACGGCGGCGATCGTGACGTCGGCGCAGGCGCTGCGGCGCGAAGTCGATCGGGCGATTCGAGACGCCGCGTCGACACCACTACCGAACAACTACTGGGTGCTGCCGGACCGGTTCCTCGCGGGCGAACATCCGTTCGGCGAGAGTCCGCTCGAGGCGCACGAGCGTCTCGCCCGTCTCCGGGCTGCCGGCATCGATGCATTCCTCGACCTGACCGAAGTCGGCGAGATGCGGGGCTACTGGCGCCTGTTGCCGCGGATGAGCGAGTACCGGCGCTTCGCGATCGCGGACGGCGCGGTCCCCCGGCAGGCGCGGGACATGCAGGCGATCCAGGCGCAGCTCGCGGCCTGGCTGTCGAAGGATCGCCGGGTCTACGTTCATTGCCGTGCGGGGATCGGTCGCACCGGTCTCGTCGTGGGCTGCTTTCTCGCGGAGATCGGCTTCGGCGGCGATCGGGCGCTGCGAACCTTGAACGCGCTATGGCGGCATTGCGCTCGCGCCGAGAGCTGGCCGCGCGTGCCGCAGACCGAGACGCAGGCGAGTTATCTCGTCGGCTGGCCCGGGCGCCACCCGAAGGTCTAGATCGTCGTGCTGATGATCGGCGTCGGGGCGCTTTGGGTACCCGCCGAACTGTACGCGGTCACCGAGAAGTAATAGGTTCCGGGCGCGAGGTTCGCGATCGTGTAGGTCGTCGAGGTCGCGCCGGTGACGGTGACCGACTGGTTGAGCGATGTCGCGATCGTTCCGTAGGTGATGGTGTATCCGGCAAGGTCGTTGAGGATCGTGCCGTCGGTGTTGAGCGTCGGCGCGACCCAGGACAGCGTGACCGATTTGGTCGGCGGTGGCGTCGTTGTCGGCGGCGGGGGCGGTGGCGGCGTCGTGCTGCCGGAACCGCCGCTCGGCGGCGTCGTCGGGCTGCCGGGGCTGCCGCCGCTCGGGGTCTTGCTCGTGACCGTCGACGTGCCGCCATTCGACGGCGTGGAGATCGAGGTCGCGGCGCTCGTGCCGGCGGGCGCGCTCGAGCCGTTGCTCGGACAACCGGCGAGCAGCACGCAGGCAGCGCCGATCAGGGTCAGTTGCGCGAAGGGAAGTCGGTCGAATTGCATCATGGTCGGGTGGGCGAGCACTGGCTTTGAATTTCGGTGGCGCAAGTACACCGGGTTCGTCAAGCCTCAACAACGTGTCGGGAAACGCGGACATACGGGGTTTCGCGAGATGTGAACGGGATCGCAGGCGTCGACCGTGTCGGTCGCGCACGAATGTGACCGAGTCGATGGAATTTCGAGGTCGCGTGCGAGGTCGCGCGCGAGGTGGCGTGCGCCGCGTTCGCGGCCGCAATGGTATCCTGCGCGCACGATGATCAAAGTTCCGCTCCTGGACCTCAAGGCGCAGTTCGCGACGTTTCGCGACGAGGTCATGCCTCTGATCGAGGAAGTGTGCGCCAGTCAACAGTTCATCCTGGGCGCCCACACCCGCGCGCTCGAGACCGAGACCGCGGCGTACTGCGGCGCGCGGTTCGGCGTCGGCGTGTCCTCGGGCACCGACGCGCTGCTCCTCGCGGCGATGGCGCTCGGGATCGGCGCCGGCGACGAGGTGATCACCTCGCCGTTCACGTTCTTCGCGACCGCGGGCACGGTCGCGCGCCTGGGCGCACGGCCGGTGTTCTGCGACATCGATCCGGTGACCTTCAATCTCGCGCCGCACGCCGTGGCGGCTTTCCTCGAGCGCGGCTGCGAGCGGCGCGACGGGATCCTGCGCAATCGCGTGACCGGCGGCCGCGTCGCGGCGCTGCTGCCGGTGCATCTGTACGGTCAGTGCGCCGATATGAGCGCACTCGGCGCGCTCGCGCGCGCACAAGGGCTGCGGCTGATCGAGGATGCGGCGCAGGCGATCGGCAGCGAAGGCACGGCGGGCGCCCGCGCCGGTTCGATCGGCGACGTCGGTTGTTTCTCGTTCTTCCCGAGCAAGAACCTCGGTGCGTTCGGCGATGCGGGTCTGTGCACCGCGAACGATCCCGCGCTCGCCGAGCGGCTCACCGTCCTGCGCGTGCACGGCGGACACCCGAAGTACTACCACCGCTACGTCGGCGGGAACTTCCGGATCGACGAGCTGCAGTCGGCGGTGCTGCGGGTGAAGCTCAAGTACCTCGACGGCTGGACCGAGGGGCGGCAGCGCAATGCGGCCCACTACGATGCGGCGTTCGCGGCCGCGGGGCTCGCCGACCGGGTCGTGACGCCGCGCGCGCTCCCCGGGTACCGGCACATCTACAACCAGTACGTCGTGCGGGTGCGGGAGCGCGACGCGCTGCGCGCGCACCTCGCCGAGCGCGGCGTCGGGACCGAGATCTACTATCCGGTACCGCTGCATCTGCAGGCGTGTTTCGCGTACCTCGGCCATCGTGCCGGCGACTTTCCCGAGGCCGAGCGGGCGGCGGCCGAATGCCTCGCGCTGCCGATCTACCCGGAGCTCGAGCGCGCGCAGTTGGACCACGTGGTCGCGTCGTTCGCCGCGTTCTATTCCGCGAGGGCCTGAACGCCGCTCAGCTGCGCTTGAAGTCGTCCGGCTGCAGCTGGTGGCGGGACAAGAGCTTGTAGAAGTCGGTGCGATTGCGCTTCGCGAGCCGGGCGGCCTGGCTCACGTTCCCGCCGGTGATCTGCAGGATCTGCGAGAGGTAGCTGCGCGTGAACTCATCGCGCGCCTCGTCGAACGAGGGCAGTCGCGGCGACCCGGTGCCGAGCGACTGCTGCACGACCTCGGCGGTGATGATCGCACCGTGGGTCAGCGCGACGTTCTGGCGCACGATGTTCGCGAGCTGCCGGACGTTCCCCGGCCACTCCGCGGTCGCGAGCAGCTCGACCGCCTCGGGTGCGTAGATCTTGCGCTCGCCGGTCTCCTTCGCGAGCTGGTCGAGGAAGTACGCGACCAGCAGCGGGATGTCCTCGCGATGCCGCGCGAGCGGCGGCAGGTCGATGTGCACGACGTTCAGGCGGTAATACAGGTCCTCGCGGAAGCGGCCGGCTTCCATCTCACGGCGCAGGTCCGTACGGGTCGCGGCGATCACGCGCACGTCGACCGCGACCGGCTCGCCGCCGAGCGGGCGCAGCACCCCGTCCTGGAGCACCGCGAGGAGCTTCGCCTGCAGCCGAGCGGGCAGGCCGTCGACGTCGTCGAGCAGCAGCGTGCCGCCGGTGGCCGCGAGGAGCTGTCCGCGCTGTGCCTTCTGCGCGCCCGGGAACGCGCCGGCCTCGTAGCCGAAGAGCTCGATTTCCAGCGGCGCCTCGTCCGGCACCGCGCAGTTCACGACGACGAACGGCTGGCGGCGCCGGGGGCTCGCCTCGTGGATCGCCCGCGCGAAGAGCTCCTTGCCCGTGCCGCTCTCGCCGCTCAGGAGGACGCGCGCGTCGGTGCCCGCGACCATGTTCGCCTGCGCGAGCTTGTCCTCGAGCAGTTCGCTGCGGGTCACGATGCCGGCGCGCCAGGTTTCGTCGACCTGCGCGAAGCCCGACACCTTGAGCGCCTTCTGCACCTGGTCGAGCAGTTCCTGCTTCTCCACCGGCTTGGTGAGGAAGCCGAACGCGCCGCTCTGGGTCGCGCGCACCGCATCGGGGATCGTGCCGTGCGCGGTCAGGATGATCACGCGCAGGCCCGGCCAGCGGCTCTGCAGCTCCTTCAGGAGCCCGATCCCGTCCATCTGGTCCATCCGCAGATCGGTGATCACGAGGTCGGGACGGAAACGCACGCACGCGGCGAGCGCCGCGGTACCGCTCTCGACGGCCTCGACTTCGTAGTTCTCCGCGCGCAGGCGGATCGTGAGCAGTCGCAGGAGCCCCGGATCGTCGTCGACGACCAGGAGGCGCGCCTTGCGGCGTGGCGCCGGCGACTCCTCGCGCGGCGCGCGCGGGCCGAGCCCGAAGCCGAGCGGGGTCGTGACGGCGCTGGTATAGGCGTTCAAAGGCTCATCCTCCGGTCTCCTCGTCATCGCGGCGGAGATCCTCCGTTCAAGCGCTCGCCGATCGAGCGCTCGATGTGCGTGACCGCGTCGATCTTCGCCTGGGCGTCGGCGAGCGCCTTGCGCAGCCTCGCGTTCTCGGCCTGCGCGGCGATCAGCCGGCGGTGGGCATCGGCGGCCGTGGCCTGCGTCTGCGCCGCCGCTTGGTCGGACAGCCGACGATTCGTCTCGAGGAGTGCGAGCTGCCGCTCGATCTGAGCGAGCTCGATCGTCGCGAGCATCCGCTCCTCGGCGCTCAGAGTGTCGTGGCTCGCGAGGATTTCGGAAAGCTGTCGCCGCGCGGCGACGGGATCGGCGGCCGCGTGCCCCGGGGTCGCGAGCAGCAGCGCGACCCGCAGCCGGTTGGTCGCGCTCGGGTCGGCGGCGGCGTCGCGCTGCGCGTCGGCGAACTCGGTCGCCTGCTGCGCCGGGGCGTCCGTCGGCAGGCGGCTCAACAGCTCGAGGTCGACGCGGGCCGCAGTCGGCGGCGCCGGCGGCGGGGCCGGCGGGTGGCGCAGGTCCTCGATCAGCGTGCAGCCGCTCATCGAGAGCGCCAGCAGGGCGCACGCGACGAGCGAGCGGAATTCAAGCTGCATAGGCGTTCTCCGGTGGCGCGACGATCGTCTGCCGCAGCGGCAGTCGCACCCGAAACAACGCGCCGCCGGCCGGCGCGTCGAGGATCTGGATCGCGCCGTGATGGGCGTTCACGAACTCGGTCACGACCGAGAGCCCGATCCCGGTGCCCTTGACGTAGCCGCCCTGCGGCGTCTTGCCCTGATAGAACGCCTCGAAGATCCGCTGCCGTTCCTCGGCCGGGACGCCGGGGCCGCTGTCGCTCACGTCGATCACGAGGTCCTCGCCATCGGCGCGGGCGTGGATCGCGATGGTTCCGCCGCGCGGAGTGAACTTGATCGCATTCGACAGCAGGTTGTCGAGGATCAGCCGCAGCTTCGCGCGGTCGGCCGCGGGCGCGAGATCCTCGATCTGCACGTCGAGCCGCACGCGCTGCGCGACCAGCGTGAGCTGCTGGTTCTCGAGCACGGTCTTCACGAGCGGGCGCAGCCGGAACTCCGAGACCTCGAGGCCGAGGCTGTTCGCCTGCCACGCGCTGAAGCTCAGCAGGTTCTCGATCAGCCGCTGCAGCTTCATGCTGTTCTCGCGCAGGATCGCGGTGACCTCGCGCTGCGCGCTCTTCAGCTCCCCGACCGCGCCGTCCATCAGGAGCTCGGTGCCTTCGCGGATGTTCGCGAGCGGCGTCTTGAGCTCGTGCGACATGTGGCGCAGGAAGCGGTTCTTCTCCTGCGCGAGTTCCAGGAGCCGGGAGCGCAGCCACTCGAGCTGCGAGGCGAGCCGCTCGAGATCCTTCGGTCCGCCGATCGCGATCGGGCGCGAGAACGTGCCGCGCCCGAGTTCGCCGATCGCGCGGTCGATCGCGCGCAGCGGCCGCCCCATCAGGTAGGTGAACACGCCGACGACCGCGAGGGTCAGCGGGACGAGCAGGAGCGATTGCCACAGGAGCGTGCGCTGGGTGCGCGCCGCCGCGAGCTGCAGGTCGGTGAGCTCGTGGCCGATCGTCGCGGTGGTGCGGTCCGAGATCCGCGACGCAAGGCTCGCGAGGTGCGGGAACGCCCCGATCAGCGCGTTCAGCTGCGGGTCGTTCGGTGGCGTCGTGCGTAGCTGCGCGAGCAGCGCATCCGCCTGAGCGCGCAGCGTCGCGAGGTCCGCGGCCGACTGCCGGTCGAGCGGCAGCCGGGCGAGCGCACTCGCCGCGCGATCGAGCCGCGCGGTGGTGCGCGCGTAGCCCTCGAGCAGGTCCGCGCTCCCGAGGATCTGGTAGAGCCGCGCGCTGCGCTCGAGCGTGCCGATGTCCTCGAGCAGCAGCTGGATGTTGCGGGTGCCCTGCATTCCGTGGATCACGAGCTGCTCGCTGCGGTTCGAGAGCCGGTTCATCTGCACGGCGGCGTTCACGATCGCGACCAGGAGCGGTGCGGCGACGATCGTGAAGCCGACGAACATGAGCCCGCTCAAGGACTTGGGCCAGGGGACGCGCATCGCCCCATTCTAGCAGCGGGACTCGCGCCGCGTAGAATCGGCGGATGCGCACCGAGACGCCCTATGCGAACCTCTCGCCCGACCTCGTGCTCGCGGCGGTCGAGGCGGCCGGCTTCCCCGCCGACGGCCGGGTGCTCGCGCTCAACAGCTACGAGAACCGCGTGTACCAGATCGGGATCGAGGACGCCGAGCCCCTGGTCGCGAAGTTCTACCGTCCGGGGCGCTGGAGCGATGCGGCGATCCTCGAGGAGCATGCGTTCGCGTGCGAGCTCGCGGCGCTCGAGATCCCGGTGATCGCGCCGCTCACGAGCGACGGGGTGACCCTGCACGCGCACGCCGGGTACCGGTACGCGCTCTTTCCTCGCCGCGGCGGGCGCTGGCCGGAGCTCGGCACCGCGGACGATCGCCAGTGGCTCGGGCGATTCCTCGGCCGGATCCATCAGGCGGGCCGTGCGGCGGC
>JAJXYU010000079.1 GCA_021780395.1 Pseudomonadota bacterium | reverse complement strand
CTCCGGGGTCACCGCCATGAAGGCCAGGTTCTTCACCATCGGATCGACCAGCACGCCGGCGAGTCGGGCGGCATTGGCGCGAATCAACCGCCGACCGATCTCGACGTCGTTCATCGGCAATACCAGCACGTCCTGCGCGACACCCTGGGTCGATCCGCTGTCCGGCACGGCTGCGGGGGCGCCGGCGTCGCCCCAACGCGCCGGATCCGGCGACGTGCTCACCGAGGCGGTCTCGGCGGACCCGTGGTAGGCCCCCTCGATTTTCGCGATCAACGGCCGTCCGGTGGACGCACGCGCCGCCTTGATCGCAAACAACACCGCCTCGGTGCCGGAATTGCAGAAACGCACCCGCTCGACCGCATCCAGGCGTTCCACCAACAGCTCCGCGAGCTTCACTTCGCTTTCGGTGGGCAGCGCGACCGAGATCAACTCCGCGGCCTGGTGCGTGATTGCCTCGACGACCGCCGGATGGCCGTGGCCGTGGATCAAGGACGAGTAGTTGTTCACGCAGTCGAGACGTTCGACCCCGTCGACATCCCAGATGCGGCTCCCGCGGCCGCGCACCGCGTACAAGGGGTACGGCGGAAAGAACACCGAGTGCCGGCTGTTCCCTCCCGGCAGCACCGCCCGGGCGCGCTGGTGGAGCACCGCGGAACGCGATTCGGGATCGGGAAACCGGACCGCGCCGTCGGCGCGCTCGAGCGTGGATGTCGGAGTCGTCATGACGGATCACCGTGTTTCAAAGGAGGCCGGCGGCTCGGGGTCGGCTGGCGCTCGCGACGCTCGACCCCGCCGTCGCGCGCCACTCACGATGTAAACAGTGTAAATTTCCGGGTAATATTGTCAAGCCTCGGCCCGACGGCCGTGCGGAGGACGGGAGAGCCTGGACGTGCATTTCGGAGTCGATACGTTCGGTCGGGAAGCCGGATCGACGCGGATGACCGCGACGACCCGGCGCGTTCTCGCTTTCGCCGCGGCGATCGATCCGGATGACCGCGACTCGCTCGACGACCTGGCACCCGGCGGTCTCGCCGCGATGCCGTCGTTTTGCGCGGCCCTCGAATGGAGTTTGCTGTCGGCCCCCGATCCGTCCGGAGCGCTCGCAAGCATCGGCGGAGATCTCTCGCGGTACATCCACGTCGGCCAGGACTCGTTGTTCCACGCGCCGATCCGGGCGGGCGTGGAATTGCACGTCGCGGCGCGAGTCGTCGGATTGGCGGGCAGCCGGGCGGGCGCGCGGCTGACCTTGCGCATCGAGACCCGCGACGCGGCCTGCGGATCCGCGCTCGTGACGTCATGGTCCACCGTCCTGTGCCGCGGCGCAACGGTCGACGGTGTGGACCGGATCATCGAGCCGCCTCCTCCACGCGTCGCCCCCGCCCCCCAATCGACAGGGCGGGTCGAGATCGGCGTTGCACGCGGGCTCGCGCATCTCTACGCCGAGTGCTCCGGCATCATCAATCCGATCCACACGGAACGGCGGGCCGCCCGGGAGGCGGGTCTGCCGGATATCCTCTTGCAAGGCACCGCAACCTGGGCGCTGGCCGGGCGGGAACTCGCCCGTCGACTCGGCAAGCCCTGCGGACGCCGGCTCATCCGTCTCGCCGGAGAATTCCGCGCGCCGGTCTATCCGGGCTCGTTCGTAACTCTGGCGCACGGTCTCCCGGACGACCCCGATTCCGCCGTCGCATTCGAGGTGCGCACCCTGGACGGCGGGATCGCGATCGCGAATGGGTACGCCGAATTTTCTCGATGAACAGCCACCGAACCCTGGAGAACGCCCGATGCCGCCGAGAACCGCGCTGACACCGACCACGACGCACCCGTTTACCGGACGCGACCTGCCGTGGCTGCTCGCGACGCAGGCGCGCGCACGGCCGGACCAGACGTTCCTCATCTGGGATCCGTTCGAAGGCACCGGTGCCCGCTGGACCTACGGAGAGTTCGCTCGCGACGTCGTGCGATTCGCCGCGGGACTCGCCGCGCGCGGCGTCGCCGCGGGGGACCGGATCCTGATTCACCTCGGCAACTGCCCGGAGTTTCTGATCGCCTATTTCGCGTGCTCCCAGGTCGGGGCGATCTCGGTCACGACCAACACGCGCTCGACGGTCGACGAGCTCGCCTACTACGCCGCGAACGCGAACGTCACCGCCGCGATCACCCAACCGCAATTGCTCGACACGGTGCGCGCGGCCGCGCCGGATCTGCGCTGGATCGCTTGCACCGCCACCGATCTCGGCGCGGCGCCGGCGTCGCCGCAGCCTCCCGAGGTTCTCCACTTCGCGGACCTGTTCGGCGAGGAGTCGGGTGCGCCCTCCCGTCCCGCCGAACCGCTAGCGCCGAACAGCGTGCAATACACCTCCGGTACCACCTCGCGGCCGAAAGGCGTCGTGTGGACTCACGCGAACGCACTGTGGGGTGCGCGGATCGGTTCGGAGCTGCTCCACCTCCAGGCGGACGACGTCACCCTCGTGTACCTGCCCCTCTATCACACCAACGCGA
>JAJXYU010000073.1 GCA_021780395.1 Pseudomonadota bacterium | reverse complement strand
CCCGCGAGAAGAAAGAGCGTATCGGCCGCATGCTCCTGATGCATGCCAACAACCGCGAAGACATCAAGGAGGCCTATGCCGGCGACATCGTCGCCATCGCGAGCCTCAAGGACACGCGGACCGGCGACACGCTGTGCGACACCGCCAATCCGGTGATCCTCGAAAAGATGGAATTCCCCGATCCCGTCATCGAGATCGCCGTCGAGCCGAAGACGAAGGTCGACCAGGAAAAGATGGGCGTCGCGCTCCACAAGCTCGCGGCCGAAGATCCGTCCTTCCGCGTTTCGACCGACAGCGAAAGCGGTCAGACGATCCTGAAGGGAATGGGCGAACTTCATCTCGACATCAAGGTCGACATTCTTCGCCGTACCTACAAGATCGACGTCAATGTCGGCGCGCCGCAGGTTGCCTATCGCGAAGCGATCACCAAGCGCGCGGAAATCGACTACACGCACAAGAAGCAGTCCGGCGGTTCGGGTCAGTTCGCCCGCGTCAAGATCGTTCTCGAGCCTGCCGAGCCTGGCACGGGCTTCGTCTTTGAAAGCAAGATTGTCGGCGGCGCGGTTCCGAAGGAATACATCCCCGGCGTCGAAAAGGGCATCGAGAGCGTGAAGGATTCGGGCCCGCTTGCCGGCTTCCCGATGATCGACTTCAAGGCGACGCTGATCGATGGCGCCTACCATGACGTCGACTCGAGCGCGCTCGCGTTCGAAATCGCCGCCCGCGCGGCGTTCCGCGAAGGTGCGCAGCAGGCCGGCGTGAAGCTCCTCGAACCGATCATGAAGGTCGAGGTCGTGACGCCGGAAGAATTCCTCGGTGGTGTGATCGGCGACGTCAATTCGCGTCGTGGTCAGATCCTGGGTACCGATCAGCGCGGCAATGCGCAGGTCGTCAATGCGATGGTGCCGCTCGCCAACATGTTTGGTTACGTGAACACGCTGCGCTCGATGAGCCAGGGTCGCGCGAGCTACTCCATGCAGTTCGATCACTACGAGCAGGTTCCGCAGGCGGTTGCCGACGAAGTCCGGGCGAAGCTCGCTTAATCACTTAATCGAAGTCAGTTCCTGAAGGATGGAGCGCCGAGATGGCCAAAGAGAAATTTGAGCGCAATAAGCCGCACTGCAACATCGGGACGATTGGTCACGTCGATCACGGTAAGACGACGCTGACGGCTGCGATCACGAAGGTTCTGGCGGAGACGGGCGGAGCGACGTTTTCGGCCTATGACCAGATCGACAAGGCGCCTGAAGAGAAGGCGCGCGGGATCACGATCTCGACGAGCCATGTTGAGTACGAGACGGCGAACCGTCATTACGCGCATGTGGACTGCCCGGGACACGCGGACTATGTGAAGAACATGATCACGGGCGCGGCGCAGATGGACGGCGCGATCCTTGTGGTTTCGGCGGCGGACGGCCCGATGCCGCAGACGCGCGAGCACATTCTTCTGGCCCGTCAGGTTGGCGTTCCGGCGCTTGTCGTCTACATGAACAAGGTCGACCAGGTCGACGATCCGGAGCTTCTGGAGCTTGTCGAGATGGAAGTCCGCGAGCTTCTGTCGGTGTACAGCTTCCCCGGCGACGAGATTCCGATCGTGAAGGGCTCGGCTCTTGCGGCGCTTGAAGGGCGCGACGACGAGATCGGCAAGCAGTCGATCCTTGCGCTGATGCAGGCGGTTGACAGCTACATCCCGCAGCCTGAGCGTCCGATCAACCTTCCGTTCCTGATGCCGATCGAAGACGTGTTCTCGATCTCGGGCCGCGGCACGGTTGTGACGGGCCGCGTCGAGCGTGGCGTGATCAAGGTTGGCGAGGAAATCGAGATTGTCGGCATCAAGCCGACGGTGAAGACGACCTGCACGGGCGTCGAGATGTTCCGCAAGCTTCTGGACCAGGGCCAGGCTGGCGACAATGTCGGCGTTCTGCTTCGCGGCACGAAGCGCGAGGAAGTGGAGCGCGGCCAGGTTCTGTGCCAGCCGGGCTCGATCACGCCGCACACGGAGTTCGAGGCTGAGGCCTACATCCTGACGAAGGAAGAGGGTGGTCGTCACACGCCGTTCTTCACGAACTACCGTCCGCAGTTCTACTTCCGGACGACGGACGTGACGGGCGTTGTGACGCTTCCGGAAGGCACCGAGATGGTGATGCCGGGCGACAACGTGAAGATGAACGTGACGCTGATCGCGCCGATCGCGATGGAAGAGAAGCTCCGCTTCGCCATCCGTGAAGGCGGCCGCACCGTCGGCGCCGGCGTCGTCTCGAAGGTGTTGAAGTAACCGGTTCCGGAGCGGGTTTCGTATCCCGGTGCTGACGAGCCTGCGTTCGGCGGGATTAGGAGTGTAGCTCAACTGGTAGAGCACCGGTCTCCAAAACCGGGGGTTGGGGGTTCGAGCCCCTCCACTCCTGCCACCGCGGGCGAGATGGAATAGAAGGACTCTTGTAGAGATCATGGCCAAAACCAATCCGCTCGAGTTCCTGCAGCAGGTGAGGTCCGAGACCTCGAAGGTGACCTGGCCGA
>JAJXYU010000322.1 GCA_021780395.1 Pseudomonadota bacterium | reverse complement strand
CGACCCGACCCGGGGGGGGGGGGGGGATCGAGTCCCGTCGCAGCGGATGAAGTGCTCGAGCGGCCCGGCTTCGTCCGGTTGCCGGCCGTCACCACAGCGTCTTCAGTGCGGCGGCGACGTCGACGACCGGTCCCACGCCGGGCGGCACCGCGTGATCGCGCGCCGGCGCCGCGGGCGTGCACCGCTCGAAGCACGCGAGCACCGCATCGGTGAGGAAACGGCTCTTCGCGCCATAGACGTGCGCATCGCCGGTCCGCGGCTGCTGCGTGACCGCGTAGCGCAAGGGTGCGCACAAATGCAGCTCATTGCGCGCCCGCGTGATCGCGACGTAAAGGAGCCGCCGTTCCTCGTCGATCGCCTCGGGCTTGCCCGCGGCGAATTCCGACGGAAAGTTGCCGTCCGCGACGTTCAACACATAGACGTGGTCCCACTCCTGGCCTTTCGCCGAGTGGATCGTCGACAGCACGACGTAGTCCTCGTCCTTCGAGGCGTGCCGTGACCAGTCGCCGGTCGCCGCGGGCGGGTCGAGCGCGAGCTCGCTCAGGAATCGTTCGCGGGTCGCGTAGCGCGTGGCGAGCTGCTCGAGCTGCTCGAGGTCGCCGATGCGGGCTCGCGACGCCTCGTAGAGGCGCTCGAGCTGCGGTTCGTACCAGCGACGCGCCAGACCGACCTGACCGGGCCACGGCGTGCCGGGATCGGCGAGCGCGCGCAGCACCTCGCAGAATTCCGCGAAATCGGTCCGCGCGGGCGGCGGCGGCGGGAACGCGGCGAGCGCGGCGAGCGCGTGGCCGCCGGCCTCGAGGTGCGCGAGCGCTCGCTGCGCGATCGCGGGGCCGATGCCCGGCAGGAGCTTCAACACCCGCAAACCGGACACGGCGTTGCGCGGGTTGTCGGCCCAGCGCAGCACCGACAGCAGGTCCTTCACGTGGGCGGCGTCGAGGAACCTGAGTCCGCCGTATTTCACGAACGGGATCCCGCGCCGCGCGAGCTCGACCTCGAGCACGTCGCTGTGATGCGAACTGCGGAACAGCACCGCGCTGCGCCGGAGCGCGACGCCGTTCTCGCGCGCGGCCAGGATCCGGTCGGCGACGTAGGACGCCTGCGCGACCGCGTCGTCCAGCACCACGTAGAGCGGCTTCTGCGAGGCACGACGGCCGCCGCCGAGCGTCTTGCGGTGCTGGCGCCCCCCGTCGGCGATCAGCGCGTTGGCCGCGTCGAGGATCGGCTGGGTCGATCGGTAGTTCTGGGTGAGCAGCACCACCTCGGCCCGCGGCCGATAGCGCTCCGGGAAACCGAGGATGTTGTCGACCGACGCCGCCCGGAACGAGTAGATCGCCTGGGCGTCGTCACCGACGGCCGTCACGCCCGCGCCATCGGGCTTCAAGGCCTGCAGGATCTCGCCCTGCAGCCGGCTCGTGTCCTGGTACTCGTCGACCAGCACGTGGTCGAAGCGCTGTCCGAGATCGCGTGCGAGCGCCTCGCTCTGCATCATCGCGTGCCAGCACAGCAGCAAATCGTCGAAGTCGAGCAGGTGCTGATCCTGCTTGCGCAGCACGTACGCCCGGAACAACGCGCGCAGGTCCGCCTCCCGGTCGGCGGCCCACGGGTGCAGCTCCGCGATCGCGCGCGCGAGCGGCCAGCCGGTGTTCACGCGGTAGCTGTAGATCGCGAGGCAGCTGTCCTTGCGCGGGAACCGTCGATCCTGGCGGGACAAACCGAGCTCGTCGCGCAGCACGTCGATCAGGTCGGCGGCGTCGGAGCGATCGAGCACGGTGAACGCGGGGTCGAGACCGAGCCGGGGCGCATACAGTCGCAGGATCCGGTTGCCGATCGCATGGAACGTCCCCGCCCAGCCGAGGCGGGCGGCGAGTGCGCGCGAGGCAGCCCCGCCTGGCGTCGGCGCGCCGGTCTCGGCGAGAATCGTCTCGGTGCGCCGGACCATCTCCTGCGCGGCGCGGCGCGTGAACGTGAGCATCAGGATCCGCGCCGGATCGACGCCCTGGGTGACCAGGTGGGCGACGCGGTGCGCGAGCGTCGCGGTCTTGCCGGTGCCGGCGCCCGCGACGATCAACAACGGCCCCGCCTCGAACCGGCCCGCGGGTCCACGAGCCCCGTAGGTCGCCGCCTGGCGCTGCGCGGGGTTCAAGCGGTCGAACGCGCGCGGTGTCGGCGAAGTCATCGGGCGACTATACTGGAGCGCCTGTACGGATATCCAGATCCACCGCGTCCGGCGGATCGACCCTGCGTAAGGAGCGATCGTGCGCAAACCGACCTTGATCGACCGCGTGGAACGGCACCGCGGCCGCGTGATCCTGGCGATGACCGTCCGCCTGCGCGCGCCTGACAACGAGGTCTACGAACACGACCTGGTTCGTCACCCCGGCGCCGCGGCGATCGTGCCGATCGACTCTGTTGGGCGCGTCTGCCTGGTCCGGCAATACCGGCTCGGGGTCGACGAGTTCTTGTGGGAGGTCCCCGCCGGCAAGCTCGACCGGAACGAGCCACCGGATGCCTGCGCGGTG
>JAJXYU010000002.1 GCA_021780395.1 Pseudomonadota bacterium | reverse complement strand
CGGCAAGCGCATCGCGGTATCCATCGCGAGCACCTTGAACGTGCCGCTGCCGATCCCGAGCAGGCCGGAAATCAGGCCCGCGACGTACATCAGGCCGAAACCCCAGCGGATGTGCGCGACGTTGTAGGCGACGTCCTGGCGCGTGCGCCGATCCGGATAGGTGCCGGGCAGGCGCAGCTTGGCGGCCCAGCGGTGATTCACCACGTTCGCGGGCAGCTCTTCGCCGAGCCGCAACACCAGCGGCACCGCCGAAATCAGCAGCACCACGCCGAACACGATGAACAGCGCGGTCGCATTCAGCACGGTGGAGAGCAATGCGCCGCAGATCGCGCCGAGCGTGGTCGCGATCTCGAGGAACATGCCGACGCGCAGGTTGGTCATCCGGTCGCGCACATAGGCGGCCGCCGCACCGGAGGAGGTCGCGATCACCGACACGATCGAGGCGCCGATCGCCGCGTCGAAGGGCACGTGGAAGACCAGCGTGAGGATCGGCACGATGAACACGCCGCCGCCGAGTCCGACCAGCGCGCCGATGAAACCGGCGAAGGTGGAGGCGAACAGCACGAAGAAGAAGAACCCGAGCCGGGCGTCCTCGACCATCGCCGGTTCCGGCCGGCCGAGCCAGGAACCGACCCCGAACACGCTGAACAGCAGGATCGCGAGCACCAACGTCGTGATGATCACGTAGGTGCGGTCTTCCTCCAGCGCGAACGCGACGATCGACACGGCGACCCGCAGCACCGGCGTCGCGAGCAGCACCAGCAGGCCGAGGACGGCGACCGCGAGTGGATCGGCGGCCGCGACTCCGTGCACGACCGCCGGGAGCGTATCGGGAAAGGTGGCGTGGACCGGCGCTCCCATGTGGCGCGCGATGAAGAACCACGAGATGCCGCCGAGGATGATCGCGACGCTGAGCAGCACGCCGCCGCGCAGCACGCCACTGATGATCAGTTCCGTCTTGCGGATGATGCTGTCGTCGGACCCGAGGGAGAGAAGATTGCGGTCGCTGGATTCGCTTGCCATGGAGCCGTCGATTTTCGAGAACTGACGAGACGGCGCGCGGGGGAGCGTGATGGCGCCTCGGGAAACATGCCAATACTCGAACCAATACTAGCAAAAAATCCCGCCGATGGCGGGGCCCGACGCCGATGAAAAATCCGTAATCCCCTCACCCGCCCCGAAACCGTCCGGTGGACGCGCCGGGGGGCGGCCGGCGCGATGCGGGTGCTCAGCCGCTCAGGCGCTTCACGCCGGCGACGAACCGCGCGAGCGTCGTCGACAGCACGCCGCGCGGGATCGTGACTTCGATCAGCTGAAATCGCCCGCGGGTCGCGGCGGCTCGCTCGAGAGCCGTCTGCAGCTCGGCGCGGGTGTCGACCCGGACGCCGTCGCCGCCGAGCCCGGCGGCGATGCCGGCGTAATCCCAGCGGTCGAGGTCGTTGAAGCGGGATTCGGGCTGGAAGGTCCGCAGCATCTCCCAGCTCGCGTTGTTGAAGAGCACCACGATCGGGTCCCAGCCGTAGCGGCGGCAGTTGCCGAGTTCCCAGCCCGTCATCTGGAACGCGCCGTCGCCGACCAGGATCAGCGGGCGTTCGCCGGTGGCCGCTTGCAGGCCGAGGCCGGCCGGCACGCCATAGCCCATCGTCGCGTAATAGCCCGGCGCGACCAGCGGCGTCGGGGCGATCTCCATCGCGGTGAACAGGCAGTCGCCCATGTCGGAGGCGATCGGCATCCGGCCGTGGCGGGCGAGCAGATCGTTGAGCGCGGTCGCGACGTCGCTCGGAGAGATCGGCGCGTCGTCCGCGACGAGCCCGCGCGGGAAGGACGGACGCTCGGCCGGCCGCGGCCGCTCGGTCGTGCCGACCCGTTCGAGCATCCGGTCGACGAGCGCGGCGAGCGGGATCTCGGGATACGTGTGATAGCCGAGCGTCACGCGACCGTCGAGCGCCTGGATCGTCCTGCGCATGTCGATGCGCGTCTGCGAGACCGCGAAATTGGTGTCGCAGATGATCTCGCCCAGCAGGAACAGTCCGTCGGACTCCTCCACCAGGCGGGTGATCTCGGGCGTGCCGGCGACGCCCATGTAGGTGCCGACCATCATGTCCTCGTCGGCGAGCAAGCCGCGCCCCATGAAGCCGGAGACGACCGGGAGCCCCAGCCGCCGCGCGAGTTGTGCGACGCGGTGCTCGAGGCGGTAGCGGCGAACCTCGACGCCGACCATCAGTACCGGCGCACGCGCGCGCGACAGCCGCTCGAGGATGTCCTCGACGCACGCCTCCAGGGCCTCGCGGTCCGGGACCGCCGGTACGGTCGGGACGACCTCGGCGCACTCGGCCGCGACCATGTCGCGCGGAATCTCGAGGTACACCGGTTCCGATCGGCGCAGACAGCTCGCCAGCACGCGCGCGATCTCGGCCGGCGCCTGGGTCGCGTCGTCGAGCCGCGCTTGGTCGCAGGTGACCTCCTTGAAGATCTCGAACTGCGAGTCGATCCGCTTCGCCTGATGATGCAGCAGCAGGCCCGAGCGCGCTT
>JAJXYU010000050.1 GCA_021780395.1 Pseudomonadota bacterium | reverse complement strand
CGAGCTCGCACAGCAGGGCACGTCCTGCCCGGATCACTTTCTGCGCACCAAAATCCGACCGTTGGTACTGCCCTTCGATCCGGCTCGGCCCGATCTGCCGGCATTGTTGAACGACCTCGAGCCGGCTTTGGAGGCGTACCGCGCCGATTACGTACGCTATTACGAGCGATGCAAGCGTGCAAGCAGTCCGCCAATGCGCGACCCGAATCCCGTCGTGTACCTGATTCCGGGGGCAGGTCTGCTGAGCTTCGCCCGGGACAAGGCGACGGCGCGGATATCGGCGGAGTTCTACGGCAATGCGATCAACGTAATGCGCGGCGCGTCGGCGGTGGATTCGTACGTCGCACTGCCGGAGCAGGAGGCGTTCGACATCGAATACTGGCTGCTCGAAGAGGCGAAACTCGGGAGATTACCGAAGCCGCAAAGTCTCGCCGGCCGCATCGCGCTCGTGACCGGAGGCGCCGGCGGCATCGGCGGTGCGGTCGCGGTGCGGTTGCTCGCGGAAGGTGCCTGCGTTGTTCTTGCGGACATGGACCGGCAGGCGCTCGCAGCGACGGCACGGACGCTGCAGGCGCGTTTCGGCGCCGATGCGGTCGCGGCCGTGACGGTCGACGTGACTGACGAAGGGGCGGTCACCGAGGCGCTCGCTCGTACGACGCTGCAATTCGGCGGTCTCGACATTCTGGTCTCGAACGCCGGGATCGCTTCGGCCGCCGCGTTCGAGGAGACGGAGCTTGCGCTGTGGGAAAAAAACTTGGCGGTGCTCGCGACCGGCTATTTCCTGGTCAGCCGTGCGGCGTATCGCATCATGTTGCGACAGCGGTTGCCGGGCAGCATCGTGTTCGTCGGCAGCAAGAACGCGCTGGCTCCATCGGCCAATGCTGCGGCGTACTGTACGGCGAAAGCGGCCGAGTTGCACCTGGCGCGCTGCCTCGCGCTGGAGGGCGCGCCGCACGGCATCCGGGTCAACGTGGTCAATCCGGACGCGGTGCTGCGTGGATCGAGGATATGGAGCGGCGAATGGCGAGCGGAACGGGCGCGGGCCTACCATCTCAAGGAGGAAGACCTCGAGCACTTTTACCGTTCGCGCAGTCTCCTCCGCCGGGAGGTTCTGCCCGAAGATGTCGCCGAAGCGGTGTATTTCTTCGCGTCCGACCGTTCCGCCAAATCGACCGGGAACATTTTGAACGTTGATGCGGGCAATGCCGCGGCGTTCACGCGCTGAGGACCGGTCATGCAAACCATCTCGAGCGACTTGATCGCCGATTGCAACGCAAAGGCTGCCGTGCCGTTGCGCACCGACTACGAGGTACTCGGTGCGCAACTTGCGCGTCGCGGGATCGACATCGAAAGGATCACGGCGACGGTCGGTCGATTTGCGATCGCCATTCCGTCCTGGGGTGTCGGCACCGGCGGGACGCGCTTCGCGCGCTTTCCGGGACCGGGTGAGCCGCGCAACGTATTCGAGAAGCTCGAGGACTGCGCGGTCATTCAACGTTTGACCGCAGTGACGCCCGCGGTGTCGCTGCACTTGCCGTGGGATCGCGCGGACGATTACATGGAGCTCCGGCAGAAGGCCGAGGCGTTCGGCCTCGGCTTCGCCGCAATCAACTCCAACACCTTTCAGGACCAGTCCGGTCAGCGGCACTCCTATAAGTTCGGCAGTCTCACGCACACGGACGGTGGTGTCCGCGCACAAGCGGTCGAACATAACCTGGAATGCATGCGAATCGGCCGCCTCTTGGGCTCCCGCGAGCTCACGCTGTGGATCGGCGACGGCTCCAATTTTCCCGGGCAACAGCATCTGGCGCGCGCGTTCGAGCGCTACCTCGAATCGGCCGCTCGGATCTACGCGGCGCTTCCGGGCGACTGGCGGCTTCTGATCGAACACAAGATGTTCGAGCCTGCGCTCTATTCGACGGTGATTCAGGACTGGGGAAGCTCGCTCATGGCGGCCGAGGCGCTCGGTCCGAAGGCGCTTTGCCTCGTCGATCTCGGACATCATGCGCCGAACGTGAACATCGAGATGATCGTTGCACGTCTGATCCATGCGCGACGGCTCGGCGGGTTTCATTTCAACGAGTCGAAGTACGGCGACGATGACCTGGACACGGCATCCGTCAATCCGTATCGGCTGTTCCTGATATTCAACGAGCTGATCGACGCCGAGTGGCGTAATTCGCCGGACTTTCATCCGGCGCACATGCTCGACCAATCCCACAACGTGACGGACCCGATCGAAAGCCTCGTGACGAGTGCGGTCGAGGTGACGAGGGCCTACGCCCAAGCCCTGTTGATCGATCGCGAAAGGCTCGCACGGCTGCAGGACGCCAATGACGCCCTGCTCGCAAGTATGACGTTGAAGGAGGCGTTCATCACGGACGTGTCGCCAATTCTTGCGCAGGCGCGTTTGCGTCGCGGGGCCGCGATCGATCCGATCGCGGTATACCGAGCGAGCGCTTATCGCCAATGCGTCGCGGCGACGCGTCCGTCCAAGCCGGGGGCCGGCGGCGGCGGGATCGTCTGATCCGCCG
>JAJXYU010000185.1 GCA_021780395.1 Pseudomonadota bacterium | reverse complement strand
GCGCGCGCGGCTCCCGCCGAACGCGGCGGCCGCGGGTACACCGCCGTCGGCCATCCGCGATCGGTGCGCCGCATCGACGAGCCGTTGCGGCACCGGCTCGTGCAGGTCCTCCGCGAACGCGGTCTGCAGCCGCTCGCGCAGCGCGCGATGCGCGGCGACGCGCGCCGCGAGTTGCGCATCGTCGCGGATCGCCAGGTCGACTTGCGCGGCCGTGGTCTCGTCGAGTTCGCCATCAGCGTAGGCCATCAGGATTTCGGCGCTGATCTGCATTCGGGTTCCCCCTAGGACTGCAAAACGGACTGCAACGCCTGCCGCCCGCGGGCGAGTCGGCTCGTCAGCGTGCCGATCGGCACGTCCAGGACGTCGGCCGCCTCCCGATACGACAACCCTTCGACGAGCACGAGGCTCACCGCGAGTCGCTGCTCCTCCGGGAGTCGCGACATCGCGGCGCGAATCGACAACGCCTCGTCCAAGGCGCCGGCGGCCACCACGGACGGCGTGTCGTCGGCGAGGCAAACCTCTCCGCGCCGCTTGCGGAAACGAATCTCATCGATCCACGCGTTTCTCACGATCTTGAACAGCCACCCGTCCAGGCGCGTATCGCGGCGCCGCTGCGCGATGTGCGTGAGCGCCCGCTCCACCGCGACCTGCACGACGTCGTCCGCATCGTGCACGTTGCGCGTCAGCGAGCGCGCGAACCGTCGCAACCGCGGCAACAATGCCGCGATCTCCGCGTGGACGTTTTCCGCCGCCCCGTTCGTCATCATCGACCAGACGTCTGCACTGGGGGTTTTCTTCCATGCCCGATCGGACGGATTCGATTTACCCACAGCCGCGTCGCGGCACGCAATCGCGTCGTGACACCGGTCGCGCAGCGTCCCGGACCGGAGGGTTATCATCGGCTGCAGGGCGGCGCCCGGCGGGGGCGGGGGCGGAGGCTCGGAGCGGATGAATCGACTGCGTGCGATCGCCGTGTTGCTCTCGTCGGCATTGAGCCTGCCGGGGTATGCGCAAAGCCCCCTGTCGGTGCACCTGCCCGGCGCCGGCGTCGGTCTCGGGATGGGATCGGGCACAGGCCTCGGCATCGGTCGTGCGCAACCGGTGTTCGGCAACCCGGCATCGGGCCCGCTCGATGGGTTCGCCCGGGATGCCCTGCGGCGCGTGACCGGACTGCGCCAGGCCGCGATTCGCCGGTTGCTGCGCGAGCACGGCGACCTGATCCAGACGGATCCCGCCGGCGATCCCGCCGTGCGCGGCGAGATCATTGCGACGTTTCCCGCGGGAGATGCCCTGTCGCGGGTGATGGCACTCGGATTCCGGGTGATCCGCAATCACCCGATGCCCGAACTCGGCTTGAACGTCGTCGCGCTCGGGGTGCCACCGCACTGGTCGCTGCAACAGTCGTTGCGCGTGCTGCGCGCGGCGGTGCCAGACGGCACCTACGACTACGACCCCATCTATTTCCCGAGCGGTGTGCGGGCCGGTAACGCCGTGCCGCCTCGCGCGACCGCGACCACGCGATCGACGCACACGATGCCGAAATTAGGGCTCGTCGACACCGGGATCGACGCGTCCGACCCGCAGTTCCGACATTCGATCGTGCATGCCTGGGGTTGTGGTGGTGCGGAACCCGCGGCCGCGCACGGTACCGCAGTCGCCTCCGTACTGGTACGCGACGCCCCGGCCGACCTGTATGCGGCCGACGTCTACTGCGGCGCGCCGACCGGCGGGTCGGCCGAAGCGATCATCGCGGCACTTGGATGGCTCGCGCGGCAGCGTGTACCGGTGATCAACGTGAGCCTCGTCGGCCCGAAGAATCTCTTGCTCGGGCAGGTGGTCGCGGCGCTGATTGCCCGGGGTTACGTGATCGTCGCGGCGGTCGGCAACGACGGCCCAGCAGCACCCCCGCTCTATCCGGCCGCGTATCCGCAGGTCGTCGGCGTCACCGCCGTCGACGGCCATCGGCGCGTGCTCCTCGAGGCGGAACGCGGTCCGCAGGTCACGTTCGCCGCGTTGGGTGCGGGTGTCCCGGTCGCCACGGTGGGAGGAGGCACGAGCGTCGCGCGTGGCACCTCGTTTGCAGCGCCGACGGTCGCGGCGTCTTTCGCGGCATTGCTGCCCGCGCCGAGCCCGCGCGCCGCCGCCGAAGCACGCGCCGCTTTGGTCAACCGAGCGATCGACCTCGGTGCCCGCGGCTGGGATCCGGTCTACGGCTACGGCCTGCTCGGCGCCCGCTGAACGGCGGGTCGGGAAGAAAACCGCCTCGTCGTTCGTATCACCGATGAAGCCCGCGGATGGTCCGCGGTCACATCGGAGCAACACCATGCACACCAAACTCTGGCTCGCCTCGGTCGGCGCGCTCGCCGTGATCGCCTGCAACCCGGCGGCGCAGGCCCGCGGCCTCGGCGGTGGGATCGGCGCGATGGGTGGCCTGTCCGGCGCCGGCGGAGGGATCGGCGCGATGGGCGGCCTGTCCGGCGCCGGCGGAGGGATCGGCGCGATGGGCGGCCTGTCCGGCGCCGGCAACGGCCTCGGGG
>JAJXYU010000128.1 GCA_021780395.1 Pseudomonadota bacterium | reverse complement strand
GCCACGCGCGTGGCGGGCGCCTCGAGCGCGTGGGGACGGGTGTTTCTGCAGTTCGGACCGCACGAACCGCCCGCGCGGCTGGTCCCGTCGGTGATCCGGCCTCTGCTTCGCGGCGAGGACGTGCCCTGCAGTCACGGTCGCCAGGTGCGTGGCTTCCTCCACGTCGCGGATGTCGGCGATGCGTTCGCGGCATTGCTCGCGAGCCGGGTCGAGGGGGCGGTGAACGTCGGTTCGGACCGCAGCATCACGATCGCCGGACTGATCGACGCGATCGCGGCGCGGATCGACCGATCCGGGCGCATCCGTCGCGGCGCGATCCCGGCACCCGCGGACGAGCCGCCGGTGCTGGTCGCCGACGTGACCCGGCTGCGCCGCGAGGTCGGCTGGGTGCCGTCCTTCGGTCTCGAGGCGGCGATCGACGACACGATCGACTGGTGGCGGGCGCGGCTGCGGCAATGATCCCTGGATGGCACCCGCTGCTCGTGCACTTTCCCGTCGCGCTCGCGATCAGCGCGGCGGTCGCGCTCGCCGCCGCGCGCTGGGTGCGCGACGAACGGCTCGCGCGCTCGCTCGCGACGGTCGGGACCTGGAATCTGCTCGCCGCCGCGGTTGCGGCGCTCGCCGCGATCGGCACCGGGATCGCCGCGCTGGTCGATCTGAAGGTCGGCGCGGCCGCGCACGCGGCGATCTTCGTCCACGTGAAATGGGCGATGTTGACCTCGACGGCCACGATGCTGCTCGCGGTCTGGCGCGGCGCGGGGCAGGCGCATGACGCACGCCCGAGCCGGGGCCTGGTGATCGCGGTGTTGATCGCGGGGGCTGCGATGGCGATCACCGCCTATCGCGGTGACGTGAACGTCTACCGTTACGCCGTCGCGGTCGCGCGCCCGGCCCAGGCCTCGAGGTAGACACGCTCGAGATGGCGCGCGAACCGGCGGGCATCCCGCAACGGCGAGCGGTCGAGCCGCGTGCGCAGTTCGGCGCGCAAGGCCGCGAGCGCTGACCAGTCGGCGGCGAGCGCGAGGGTCGTCGCAACGAACGCCGCGTCGTCCTCGGCCGCGAGTTGCGCGAGGCCGAGCTGGCGGAGCTGACTCAAGCCGCCGCGGCCGACGCAGGTTGCGCCGATCCGCGTGACCACCGGAACTCCCATCCACAGCGCGTCGAGCGTCGTCGTGTGGCCGTTATATGGGAAGGTGTCGAGACCGATGTCGATCGCGCGATAGGCGCGCAGGTACTCGGCCCGCGGGCGGTAGTCGAGGAACTCGATGCGGCCGGGGTCGACCCCGCGAGCGGCGAGGAATGCGGCGCGCTGCGCCCGGCGCGGCCCGGCGGGCATCAACAACAAGAGCCGCGAGGTCGGCAGCGCGCGCAGCACGCCGGACCAGGCGTCGAGTGTCGCGTCGGTCACCTTGCACGGGTTGTTCAGGCAGCCGAAGGTCACGAAGCCGTTGCCGAGCGCCGGCAACGGTCCGACGTCGGGTCCGGTCGCGAGGGGGTCGTAGCACCAGAACGCGTCGGGCAGGCGGATCGTGCGCTCGACGTAGTGCTCGTCGCTTCCCGGCGGATCGAGCCACGGATCCGACACGCGATAGTCGATCGCGGGATTGCCGGTCGTGCCGGGGTAGGCCAGCCAGCATAGCTGGACCGGGGCGGGCCGCCGGTTGAACAGTCCCGGCCGCCCGGCGGCCATGTGCATCGTCAGGTCGACGAGCACGTCGATCGCGTCCGCCCGAACGAGGCTGGTGAGCGCCGCGTCGTCGAGGCCGTGCGTGTCACGCCACTCGTCGGCGAGCGCGGCGATGCGCCGCGTGGTGTCGTCCGGTCGGACGACGTCGCTGTAGCAGACCACCCGGACCGCGTCGCGGTCGTGATTCGAGAACAACGGCAGGGTGTAGAGCGCCTGGCAGTGCTCGCGGAAATCCGGCGAAACATATCCGATCCGCAGCGGCCGGTCGGGCGGCGGGACGGCGGGCGTGACCGTTGCCTGGGCAGGCGGCGTCGGGCCGAACTTGCGACCCCAGCGTCGCGCTTCCTCGAGGATCGGTTCGGGTCGCGCCGACGTGAATGACAGCGCGTACAGCAGGTTGCCGTGGATTCCGGGTGAAGAGGGGTCGAGTTCGACCGCGCGGCGGAACGCCTCGACCGCTTCGTCGGTCCCGCCCGCGTCCTTCAGCACGCTGCCGAGGTTGTCGTGAGCCGCCGCGTGGCGTGGCGCGAGTTCGATCGCGTGCCGCAGACAGCGCTCCGCATCCTGAAGGCGCCCGGCCGAGCGGAGCAGGCAGCCGAGGTTGTTCCAGGCGAGCACCGATTCGGGGTCCGCGCGCAAGGCCTGGGTGTAAGCGTCGAACGCGGCATCGGGCGCGCCGGTGTCGCGGTACAGGTTGCCGAGGTTGCACAGCGCTTCGGCGTGATCGGAACGCAACGCGAGGGTGTGCCGGTATTGCGCGATCGCCTCCTCGCGGCGCGATTGACCTTGCAGCGCCCGGGCGAGATTGAACGCTGCCGGTGCGTGCGTCGGTGCGGCCGCGAGCGCGCGGCGCAGCGAGTGCTCGGCATCCCGGAATTCGCGGGCTTCGCACAGCAGCACGCCCAGGTTGTTGAGCGCATCCGCGTGGTCCGGCGCGACCTCGAGCACCGCGCGGTACGCCGCGATCGCGGCGCGCGCATCGCCCTCCGCCTGCAGCGCGATCGCGTGCCCGAAACGCGCGTCGGGATCGAGCGGACACCGCGCGAGCGCCGCGGCGTAGGCCGCGGCGGCAGCCCGATGCTCACCGAGCGCCGCGAGCGTGCGACCGAGTCCGATCCGGTAACGTGCTTGCGCGGGGTCGCCGGCGATCGCGCGTTCGATGCGCGCCCGGGCGGCGTCGAGGTGCCCCTGCTGCAGATCGAGCAAGCCGAGGCCGAACAGCGCCCCTGGATCGTCCGCGGCCACCCCGAGCGCGCCCTCGTAGAGGCGGCGCGCTTGCGCGAGGTCGCCGGCGCGGTGCCGTGCGGTCGCCTGGTCGAGCATGCGATCGACGGTCATGCCGGACCCCTCCCCGGGCGCGGGCGGCGCGCCGCCGCTCAGGTCTTGCGCGAGTAGGCCGTGCACCAACCGTTCGCGTTCACCAACTGGCCCGCGAAGATGTTGCATGGCCGCCAGGTCTGCCCGGCGGCACCGCCGATCTGCGCGCAGTTCGCGCACTTGTCGCCGGGTTTGTATTGCGGAAACTGCGACGCCTGGATCGTCGCGGCGTTCTCGTGGTACGCGACCCCGGCCGCCATCGGGTCCTTCGGGTTCACGTGCGGCAAGGCCGGCGCCGCGGTCGTGGTGCGGACCACCGCGAGCGCGCCCGCGGCGATCGCGATATGCTTGAGCGCCTCGCGGCGCGACAGGGTGGAGCTCATCGTTCGGTTCTCCGGTTCTGGTCTGGGATTCGTTCCGCGAACGACGAGAGTGTAATCCACGGCGCGGTCCGCGGACTCCGGAATTCCCCTTAAACGATGGGTGGGACGATGCAGCGCGTGCCGCTCGCGAACGCCGAAGTGGATTACGAGCCGACGTTCGCGCTCGGGGCGCCGCCGGACCTGCTGCTCGAGCGGCTCGTGGCGGAGCTCGAGTGGCACCGGGAGTCGATCGTGCTGTGGGGACGGCGCCACGAGCAGCCGCGGTTGCTCGCCTGGTACGGCGACCCGGGGGCCGCGTATCGGTATTCGGGCGTCCGCCACGAGCCGCTGTCGTGGACCGCTGCGTTGAGCGAGATCCGCGCGCGCGTCGAACACCGGCTCGGCCTGCGCTTCAACGGGGTGCTCGCGAACTACTACCGGGATCACCGCGACGGGATGGGGTACCACAGCGACGACGAGCCCGAGCTCGGCGAGCGGCCGGTGATCGCGTCGGTGAGCCTCGGGGAGCCGCGCCGGTTCGTGTTCCGGTCGCGGACCGCGCCGGGGCCTCCCGCTTGGCGCCTGCGACTCGGGTCCGGTAGTCTGCTGGTGATGCGCGGGGAGACACAGCGACACTGGCGCCACGGGCTGCCGAAACAGGCGCGGCCCTGCGGGCCGAGGATCAATCTCACGTTCCGCCGGATCCTCCCGGCGGCGCCCGGGCGGGGCCGCGACGCGTGAAGGCGCTGGTGATCGGCGGCGGATTGCTCGGGATCAGCACCGCGTATTTCCTCGGACGACGCGGCTGGCGGGTCACCGTCCTCGAGCGCCGGCATGCGCCGGGCCTGGAGACGAGCTACGCGAACGGCGCGTTGCTGAGCCCGAGTCTGCCCGAACCGTGGAACGCGCCGGGCTGCGCGCGGGTGCTCCTGCGGTCGCTCGGCCGACGCGACGCCGCGCTGCAGCTGCGGCTGAAGGCGATGCCGCGACTCGCGCGCTGGGGCATCGAGTTCCTGCGGCATTCGGACCCCCGCCGCTACGAGGAGAACACGCGCAGAAATCTGCGTCTGGCGTTGTACTCGCGCGCGACGCTGGAAGCGCTGCGCGCGCAGACCGGGATCGAGTATGGAGCGGCGGCGACCGGCACGCTGCGGGTGTTTCGCGATCCCGCGTCGCTGGATGCGGCGATCGCCTGGACCGAGCGATTTCGCGCCGCGGGGCTCGAGTACCGGCCGTTGAGCGGACCGGACACCATTGCGCTCGAGCCCGCGCTCGCGCCGATCGGCGCGCAGCTGATCGGCGGGATTCACTACCCGCTCGATGCGGTCGGCAACGCCCAGGCGTTTTGCGTCGCGCTCGCCGAGCAGGCCCGCGATCTCGGCGTCGAGTTCCATTTCGGCACCGAGGTGCGCGAGATCCGCGCCCACGGCGGGCGCGTGAGCGCGGTGCAAAGCGACACGACGCAGTTCACGGCCGATCACTACGTCGTCGCCGGTGGGAGCCATACCCCGTTGCTGCTGCGGCCGCTCGGCGTCCGGGTGCCGGTGCAGCCGGTCAAGGGTTACTCGCTCACGTTCGATCGACCGCCGTGCGATCCACCGCTGCGGATCCCGATCTCGGACGACGACCTGAACGCCGTCGTCGTTCCCCTGCAGAACGTTCTGCGGGTCGCGGGAACGGCCGAGTTCGCGGGGTACGACCTCAGCCTGCCCGAGGTTCGGGTGCGCAATCTCGCGGCGTTGGTTGCGCAGGTGTTGCCGCGGGCGGCGCTCGACCCGGGCGAGGCTCGGCCCTGGTGCGGGCTGCGGCCGATGACGCCCGATGGCGTGCCGATCGTCGGCGTCACCGGGATCGGGAATCTGTGGTTGAACACCGGGCACGGTCCGCTCGGGTGGACGATGGCGGCGGGGTCGGGACAATTGCTCGCGGACCTGATGTCGGGCACGACGCCCGGCCTCGATCCGCAACCGTATGCTCCCGCCCGATATCGTCGTGCGGCGGCGACCGCGAGCCGCGGGACGATCGGCCGTCGCGAGTTCCTCGTCGGCGCGGTGGCCGCGACCACGGTCGCGGCGACGCGCCGGCACCGGCGCCGAGCGGGGAGGCGGGTGGCGATGCACGAATGGACTGCGGTCGAGGCCGTCGCGGCCTTGCGCAACGGCGAAGTCTCGGTCGAACGCTACGCACGGGCGCTGCTCGAGCGGTGCGGGGTCTGGCGCGACCTGAACGCGTTCATCACGCTCGAGCCGGAGCGCGTGCTCGCGGATGCGCGCGCGCGCGATCGCGAGCGCCGCGCGGGCGTCGCGCCGGGTCCGCTGTTCGGATTGCCGATTCCGGTCAAGGACAGCGTGAACACGGCCGAGTACCGGACCACCGGTGGTACCCCGGCATTGCGGCATTTCCGGCCGGGTGTGGATGCGCCGTTGGTTGCGGCGTTGCGTGCCGCGGGCGCGATCGTGCTCGGCAAGACGAACCTGCACGAACTGTCGTACGGCTGGACGAGCGACAACCTCGCCTTCGGCGCCGTTCACAACCCCTACGACACGACCCGGATTCCCGGCGGCAGCAGCGGCGGGACCGCGGTGTCGATCGCCGCGCGGATCGCCCCCCTCGGCGTCGCGGAGGACACGGAAGGCTCGATTCGCGTGCCGGCGGCGCTGTGCGGCATCGTCGGCCTGAGGCCGACCACGGGCCGTTACCCGACCGAAGGCTGCATCCCGATCACGCCGCTGTTCGACCAGGTGGGGCCGCACGCGCGCAGCATCGCGGACCTCGCGTTGTTCGACGCGGTGATCTCGGGTGATCGACGCCCGCTGCCGGGCGTCGACCTGCGGCGCTTGCGGCTCGGGGTCGTGCGCGACTACTGGTTCACGGGGCTCGACCCGGACGTCGAGCGCGTGACCGAGGACGCGCTCGCCCGCCTTAGCGCCGCGGGGGTGCAGATCGTCGCGACCGAGATGCCGGATCTTGCATTCCTGATCGCGCACACGACGGTCCAGGTGCAGGACCACGACGTGCGCCTCGAACTCGCGAAGTACCTGCGCCGCTACGATCCGACGCTGAGCTTCGAGGAACTCGTCCGCGAGGCGAGTCCGGACATCCGGGCGGTGTTCCAGGACGAAGTGCTGCCCGGCAGCCCGCACTTCGTCACGGATGCGGTGTACGCCGAGGCGCGCGATCGCTACCTGCCGCAACTGCGGGCCGCCTATCGGGCCTATTTCGAGCGCACCGGGGTCGCGGCGATCGTGTTTCCGGCGACGCGGGTACCCGCGCCGCGGATCGGCGAGGACGTCACGGTCGAGATCGGCGGCCGGGCGGTGCCCTTCGCCAATGCGATCGCGCGCAACATCGCGCCGGGCAGCACCGCCGGGGTCCCAGGGCTGGTGATGCCGATCGGACTGTCCCGCGGCGGACTGCCGATCGCGTTGGAATTCGACGCGCCGGCCGGCGCCGACCGGGCGCTGCTCGCGCTCGGTCTAGCGCTCGAGCCCGTGCTCGGCAGGATCCCGGCACCGATCGAGCCCGGCGGGTCCGGACGGGCCTGAGCGCGCACCGCCCGCGGCCGCGCGATCCTAGGCGGCCGAGCGATCCTCCGCGGTCGTCGCCACGATCCGCGCTTCGGTGCTGAAGCCGAATGCGGGGTCGTAGCGGTGCAGGTGGTAGATCGGCCGGTCGCGCAGGGCGGAAGGATAATCCCCTTTGCGCAGCGTCGTCGCGGTGCTGGGCACGACCATCGCCCTGATCGCGCCGATCCAGCCGCCGGTCGAGCGGTGCACGTGCCCGCAGAAGACCCCGATCACGCGCCCCGAGTGCTGCAAGGCGTGCTGCAGCCGGTGCATCGCCTCGGGGCTCGTGAAATTCAACGGGTCCGGGCCGACCGTGACCACGAACGGCGGATGGTGCATGAACGCGGCGATCGGCTTCGCACGATCCGCGTCGATCAGTGCGAGCAGCCGATCCACCCGTTCGGCGCCGAAGTCGCCCTTGTTGCTCGCCGTGGTCACGGTATCCACCGCGATCAGTCGCACCGGGAAATCCTCGATCGCATAATCGAGGAACGGCGCGCCGGTCGCGCGACAGGGACCGCCGGCGAACGCGGCGCGCAGGTGCTCGCGGTGATCGCGGTTCCCGGGCACGACGTACACCGGGGTGCGGGCGGTCCTGAACAGCGCCGCGACCCGCGCGTAGTCCTCGGGCCGTCCGCCGTGCGTGATGTCGCCGGTGTGGATGATCACGTCCGGCGGCGGATCGAGTGCGTCGATGTCCGCGATCGTGCGCTCGAGATCCGCAACGCGCCGGTCGGCGTCGGGCACGCCGTGGACGACATGGGTGTCGGAGATCTGCGCGACGATCATCGGGCGGGAGCCCGCGCTACGCCGGCTGCAGGCTGCGGTAATACTCCCTCAGGATCGCCACGACCTCCGGCCGGCTGAACTCGGGCGGGATCTCGGCGCCGGTGGAGAGCATCTCGCGTTGCTTGGTGCCGGAGATCGAGATGTGCGCGCTCGGATCGTGCGGGCAGGTGCGCGCGGTCGCCATGCCGCCGCACCGCCGGCAGTAGAACGTGACGTCGATCTTGAGCGCCTGGGTTGCGAGCGCGCCGTCCCACAGCTGATCGAAGATCCGATGGGCGTCGAACGGACCGTAGTAGTCGCCGACACCGGCGTGGTCGCGGCCGACGATCAGGTGCGAACAGCCGAAGTTCTGGCGGATCAGCGCGTGCAGCAGCGCCTCGCGCGGACCCGCGTAGCGCATCTCGATCGGGTAGCCCGCCTGGATCACCGTGCCCGCCCGGAAGTAGTTGTCGACCATCGCCTGGACCGCGCGGGTGCGAACCTCCGCGGGGATGTCGCCGGGCTTGAGCTTGCCGAGCACCTGATGGATGAACACCCCGTCGAGCACCTCCAGCGCGATCTTCACCAGGTACTCGTGGCTGCGGTGCATGGGGTTGCGCGTCTGGAACGCCGCGACCCGCGTCCAGCCCTTCTCGAGGAACAGCGCCCGAGATTCGGCCGGACGGAGGTACAGGTCGGGATAGCGCGACGGGTACCCGCCCTCGTTCAGCACCAGCACCCGGCCGGCGAGGTTCACGCTGCCCTGGTTCAGGACCTTCGCGACGCCGGGATGCTTCGGATCCGTGGTCCGATAGACGTGCAGGGCCTCGATCGCCTTGTCGATCCGGTATTTCTCGCGCACCTCCATGATCGCGAGGATCGCGCCGCCGTCCGTTTCGGTCAGGGCGACTTCCTCCCCGACATGGACCTGGTCGGCGAGGTCCTCGGTCACCGGCAAGGTGATCGGAATCGGCCAGAACAAGCCGTCGGCCAATCGCATCTCGATGCAGGCGCCGCGCCAGTCGTCGTGTCCCAGAAATCCGTCGAGGGGCGTGTATGCGCCCATCGCGAACATCAGCACGTCCGACACCGCTCGCGAATCCAGCGGCACCTTGCGCAGGCGCGCCGCCCGCTCGAGCTCCTCGCCGCGCTCCGTCTCGGGCAGCAGCAGCGGCTTGACCGAGGTCGAGCCGTGCGGTGGTACCAGTTGTGACATCCCGGGTCCCGGTGCGGTGCCGCGCGATCAGTCGATGATGTGATAGACCGGCGCCTTCTCCATCTTCCAGCGGCCGCTGTCGCGGTCGTACTGGGACAGCGTGAAGCAGTGCCAGTCGTTGTCGTCGAGCTTCGGGAAGTCTCCCCGGTAGTAATACCCCGGCCAGCGCGTCTCCTGCCGGAACAGGGTGTGCTGCGCCACGCATTCCGAGGCGAGCACCCGGTGGTGCAGCTCCCAGGCGCGCTGCAGCTGATGCAGGTCGGGGGCGCCGATGCAGGCCATGTCCTCCTTCAGCATCGTGAGCAGCTCGAGGCCGCGGGTGAGCATCGGCTCGTTGGTCGTGTAGTGGGCGCTGATACCGCCGACGTACTCGTCCATGATCTTCTCGAGGCGCTGCAGACCGTGCAGCGGCAGGATGAAGCTCGGCGACACCGTGCCCGCGACGATCTCGTTGCGACCGACCCGGTAGGTCTCGAGCGGCTGGTAGATCGCCTGACGGAGCGATTCGTACTCGGACTCGCTGACCGCAGGCCGGTCCTGGCCCATTTCGTTCACGTACTTGACCGCGGCCTTCGCGGCGATCCGGCCCTCGGTGAAGGAACCGGAGGAGAACTTGTGGGCGGTGCCGCCGATGGTGTCGCCCGCGCCGAACAAGCCCTCGACGGTCATCATCCGGTTGTAGCCCCACTGGTATTCGGACGGCGCGTAATCCTCCGGGCCGCTCGCCCACGCGCCCGAGCAGGTCGCGTGCGATCCCATCACGTAGGGCTCCGACGTGGTGAGTTCCGGATTGATCTCCTTCGGGTCGATGTTCTGCGAGGCCCAGACGATCGCCTGGCCGATCGTCATGCCGAGGAAGTTCTCCCAGCCGACCGTCTCCTTGTGCGGATCCTTGAACGCTTCCTTCGTGACCATGCGGATCGGGC
>JAJXYU010000344.1 GCA_021780395.1 Pseudomonadota bacterium | reverse complement strand
GCTCGGCGTCGTGCCGGAGCGCGGCGCGGCCCGCCGGCGCCTGTTGCTCGCGTCGGCGCTCGCGATCGGCGCGAGCTTCCTGCTGCTCGCGCAGCTGCACTCCGCGGCCACGCTCGTCGCCGGCTTCGCGATCGCCGGCGCGGCTTGCGGGATCTATTATCCGTACGCGATGGCGTTCGGTCTCGCCTCGCAGCTCGGGGATCCGATCGGCTTCGCCGGGTCGATGGTCGCCGCGCTGATGATCGGCGAAGGGCTCGGCTCGTTCGCGCCGGGTGAACTGCAGCGCTTCGCATCGCTCCCGGCCCTGTACGCGGGCGCGGCGGCACTCGCGCTGCCGCTCGCGTTCTATGCCTGGCGCCTGCCGAGGCTCTGCGCCGAGACGTCGCGGCCCGGGAACCGCGCTGGAAAAGCAGGTCGCGGGTAAGGCAGACTACGCGCGATGTCGAATCGCTACTCTGCCTGGGCGCTCGTGCGCGGCGCGTTCGCGCGGCACGCGAACTGGCCCGCCGCCTGGCGCGACGCGAGCCCGAAGCCCGCTTACGACGTGATCATCGTCGGCGGCGGCGGGCATGGGCTCGCGGCGGCGTACTATCTGGCGAAGAATCACGGGATCACGAACGTCGCGGTCGTCGAGCGCGGCTGGATCGGCGGCGGCAACACCGGCCGCAACACGACGATCATCCGCTCGAATTACCTGTATCCCGAGAGCGCCCGGCTGTACGACTTCTCGCTCCGGCAGTACGAAAGGCTCTCGGAGGAACTCAATTACAACGTGATGGTGAGTCAGCGCGGCCTCGTGCTGCTCGCGCACAGCCGTCACGACCTCGACGCGATGTCGCGCTGGGCGAACGCGATGCGGATGAACGGCGTCGATGCCGAACTCATCGGCCGGGACGAGCTGGCGTCCCGGGTGCCGGGTCTCGACCTGTCGCCCCGGGCGCGGATCCCCGTGCTCGGCGGCTTCGTCCAGCGGCGCGCCGGCACGGCCCGCCACGACGCGGTCGCGTGGGGCTACGCGCGCGCGGCTTCGGCGCTCGGCGTCGACATCCTGCAGAACTGCGAGGTCCGGGGGTTCGTGACGTCGGACGGCCGGGTGACCGGCGTCGACACGAATCGCGGCCGGATCGCGGCGGGGCGGATCGGTATCGCCGCCGCCGGCCACAGCTCGGTGCTCGCCGCGCTCGCGGGCTTCCGGCTGCCGGTGACGAGCTACGCGCTGCAGGCCCTGGTCTCCGAACCCGTGAAGCCGGTGCTCGACACGGTGGTCCTGTCGCCGGGAACCGGCGCGTACCTCAGCCAGTCGGACAAGGGCGAACTCGTGATCGGCGCGATGCTCGATCTGTTTCCCTCGTACGCGCAGCGCGGCAGTTTCGCGATCACGCAATCGATCCTGGCCGGCGTGCTCGCGATGTTCCCGGCGTACGCGCGGCTGAAGATGCTGCGCCAATGGGCGGGGATCGTCGACGTGGTGCACGACTCGAGCCCGATCATCGGTCCGACGCCGGTGCCGGGTCTCTACATCAACTGCGGCTGGGGCACCGGCGGATTCAAGGGCATTCCGGTCGGCGGCTGGACGCTCGCGCACGTGCTCGCGACCGGCGAGAACCACCCCCTCGCAGAGCCCTTTCAGCTGGACCGCTTCACGAACGGCCGGCTGATCGACGAAGCGGCCGCGTCGGGCATCGCGCACTAGCGATCGACGCGAGGCACGCAGGAGAGCGAGCGATGATGACGATTCCCTGTCCCCACTGCGGGGTGCGCGACGAGAACGAGTTCCAGTGCGGCGGCACCGCACACCTCACGCGTCCGGCGCTCGACGCGAGCGATCGCGAGTGGGGCGAGTATCTGTACTTTCGCGACAACCCGAAGGGCGGCCATCGCGAGCGCTGGCGCCACGCGTACGGTTGCGGCCGCTGGTTCAACCTCGTGCGCGATACGGTGACCCACGAGATCTCCGCGGTCTATCCGATCACGGAGACACCGCCCCGATGAGCGGATTCCGCCTCCCCGAGCCGCACGGCACGCGGATCGACCGCTCGCGTCCGATCCCGTTCCTGTTCAACGGCAAGGTGCTGACCGGTTTCCGGGGCGATACCCTTGCATCGGCCTTGCTCGCGAACGGCGTGCGCCTCGTCGGGCGCAGCTACAAACTGCACCGCGCGCGCGGGGTGTTCGGCTGCGGCGTCGAGGAGCCGAACGCGATCGTCGATCTCGTCGACGGCGATCGGCGCACGCCCGACGTGCGTGCGACCACGCAGGAACTCACCGAGGGTCTCGCTGCCGAGAGCGTGAACTGCTGGCCGAGCGTCGGGATCGATCTCGGTGCGATCGTCGGGGCGTTCGCCCCGTTCCTGCCGGCCGGGTTCTACTACAAGACGTTCATGTGGCCGGACTGGCACTGGTTCGAGCCCGCGATCCGCTGGATGGCGGGCCTCGGTCGGACCTCGCTCGCACTCGACCGCGATCGGTACGAGGAGGTGTCGATCGACGCCGACGTCGCGGTGGTGGGCGGCGGAATCGCCGGCCTCAGCGCTGCGGTCGCCGCGGCG
>JAJXYU010000214.1 GCA_021780395.1 Pseudomonadota bacterium | reverse complement strand
TTCGTGCGCTGTTCGCGACCTTGAAGGATTCGCCCGCACCCGGGATCCTGGTTCTCGTGCTCCTCCGGCTCGTCACCGGCGTCGGGGAGGGGGCGTACTTCACCGGCTCCTCCACCCTGGTGGCCGACATGGCCCCCCCCGAGCGCCGGGCCCAGACGCTCAGCTACTTCTCGGTGGCCCTGTTCACCGGGCTGGGCGTGGGGCCCCTCCTCGGGCAGGCCATGTACCGGACCCACGGCCCCGGGTTGGCCTTCGCCCTCGCCGGATCCTGGGGGATCCTCGGCGTGGTGCTCGAGGTCTCGCTGAAGGTGCTCGCGGTCGCGCCGGCCAGCGCGACGCAGGTGCTGGAGAGCGACGAGGCCGACGCGCGGCGGCGCCTCGCGCGGTGGGCGACGAGGCCCTGGCCGCTGTCCGCGAGCGCGTGGGACGCGGGGCGGCTGGTCCTGCGCTTCTCCGGCGCGCGCGCCGCGGTCGATGCCGCCGTCGCCGACTGCGGCGGCGAAGCGCTCGCGCCGGAGGCGGCCGCGCTCTGGTGGGAGGGGCTGCGCGATCAGCGCCACCCGTTCTTCGCGCTCGATCCGGCCGCCGCCGCGGACGGGGAGTCCCTATGGCGCCTCTCGGTCCCGCCGACCGCGCCGCTCACCGAGCTCGGCGGCGCGCGCCTCGTCGAATGGGGTGGGGCACTGCTGTGGTGGCGCGGCCGGCGCGATCCTCAGGCGGTGCGAGCGGCGGCGCGCGCGGCCGGCGGCCATGCGACGCTCGTGCGTGCGGTCGACAAGCGCGGCGGCGCGCATCACCCGCTCGAACCCACGATCCTCGCGATGCATCGGCGCCTCAAGGCCGCATTCGATCCGGATCGGCTGTTCAATCGCGGCCGGCTGGTTGCGGATCTGTAGCGCGATGCGCGTCGAGATCGGCCCGGAATTCGCCGAGAGCACCGACGCGCACGCCGCGGCGGCGATCATCCGCAAGTGCGTGCATTGCGGCTTCTGCAACGCGACCTGCCCGACCTATCGGTTGACCGGCGACGAGCTCGACGGGCCGCGTGGACGGATCTACCTGATCAAGCAGCTGCTCGAGGGCGGCGCGGCCGGCGAGCGCACGCGCAGCCACCTCGATCGGTGCCTCACGTGCCTGAACTGCGAGACGACCTGCCCGAGCGGCGTCGAGTACGGGCGCCTGGTCGAGATCGGCCGGCCGCTCGTCGAGGCGCGCGCACCACGTTCGCTCGGCGCACGGCTGCAGCGTGCGTTGCTGCGCGAAGGCTTGACCTCGCGCGGCTTCGCGGCCGCGGTCGCGCTCGGCCGACGCGTGCGACCGCTGCTGCCGCGGGGCTGGCGCGACCGCTTGCCGCCGCGCAGCGTTGCGACGACACCGGCTCACGAGCCCGCACCGCCGACGCCGATCGTGCCCGCGACGCACGTGCCCGCGACGTCCGAGGGATCCGACCGCGCGCCGCGGCGCGTGTTGCTGCTCGCCGGCTGCGTGCAGCCAAGCCTGCTGCCCGCCATCGACCGCGCGACCGAGCGGGTGCTCGCGGCCGCCGGGGTCGGCACGCGCGTGGTCGCCGGCGCCGGGTGCTGCGGCGCGCTCCGCGAGCACCTGTCGGACCACGCGGGCGCGTTGCACGCGATGCGTCGGAACGTCGATGCGTGGTGGCCGCTGCTCTCCTGCGGCGAGGCCGATGCGATCGTCGTGAATGCGTCGGCCTGCGCGTTGATGGTGAAGAACTACCCGCGAGCGCTCGCCGAGGATCCTCGGTATGCCGCGAAGGCCGCGACCGTCGGTGCGGCGGCGCGCGATCTCGGCGAACTCGTCGCCGCGCTCGCGCCACGGTTGCGTGGGCGGGTGCGTGCGGCGCGGGCGGGCCCGATCGCATTCCACCCGCCGTGCACCCTGCAGCACGGCCAGCGACTCGGGGGCGTGGTCGAGGCGGCGCTGCGCGGGCTCGGCTTCGACCTGCGGCCGGCGGTGCGCGACGCAAACCTGTGCTGCGGATCGGCCGGTGCGTACTCGATCCTCGAACCGGCGATCGCGACGGCGCTGCGCGACCAGAAGGTCGGTGCGCTCGAGGAAACCGGTGCCGGGACGATCGCCTCGGCGAACGTCGGCTGCATCCTGCATCTGCAGGCAGGCACGACGCGACCCGTGCGGCACTGGATCGAGATCGTCGCGGACGCGCTCGCGGCGCAGTGACCGCCGCGGCGCTCGGGTGGGTCGCGCGGGAGGGGCCGGCGCGCCGGGTGGCAGCGCACGGGTCGAATGGCGTGCGAGCGGGCGCTTTTAAGTTTTCCCGGAGCTTGGTGCATAATCGAGGCACGCCTCGTCACCGATTCACACCGACCCGGAGGGTTTCCATGGCACTCGTCTCGCTGCGCCAGTTGCTCGATCACGCCGCGGAACACGACTACGGCTTGCCGGCGTTCAACGTGAACAACCTCGAGCAGATCCACGCGATCATGGAAGCCGCCCAGGAAACCCAGGCACCGGTGATCCTGCAGGCGTCGGCCGGAGCCCGCAAGTACGCCGGGGAGGCCTACCTGCGACACATGGTGCTCGCGGCGGTCGAGTCCTATCCGGACATCCCGGTCGTGCTGCATCAGGACCATGGTCCCTCGCCCGCGGTCTGCATCCAGGCGATCCGCTCGGGTTTCAGCAGCGTGATGATGGACGGGTCGCTGCGCGAGGACGCGAAGACGCCGTCCAGCTACGACTACAATGTCGACGTCACCCGCAAGGTCGTCGACATGGCGCACGCGGTCGGCGTGTCCGTCGAGGGCGAACTCGGCTGCCTCGGCTCGCTCGAGACCGGGACCGCGGGCAAGGAGGACGGGGTCGGCGCCGAAGGCAAGCTGAGCCACGAGATGCTGCTCACGGACCCGGCTCAGGCCAAGGACTTCGTCGCGCGCACCGGGGTCGATGCGCTGGCCATCGCGATCGGTACGAGCCACGGTGCGTACAAGTTCACGCGCAAGCCGACCGGCGAGATCCTCGCGATCGGTCGGATCGCCGAGATTCACGCGGCGATCCCCTCGACGCACCTGGTGATGCACGGCTCCTCGAGCGTGCCCCAGGAGCTGCTCGAGATCATCCGCAAGTACGGCGGCGACATCAAGGAGACCTACGGCGTCCCGGTCGAGGAGATCCAGCGCGGGATCAAGCACGGAGTCCGCAAGATCAACATCGACACGGATATCCGTCTCGCGATGACCGGCGCGATCCGGCGTGCGTTCGCCGAGCATCCGAGCGAGTTCGATCCGCGCAAGTACCTCGGTGAGGCGCGCAAGGCCGCGCGCGCGATCTGCAAGGCGCGCCTGGAGGCGTTCGGCTGCGCGGGTCAGGCACCACGGATCAAGCCGATCGCGCTCGAGGCGTTCGCAAAGAGGTATCAGTAGATGCGGTCGCGGTGGACGGTGCGCGCGGCGCACGGCCGCGCGGCCGCGCTCTGCGCGTGCGCACTCCTGCTCGCGGGCGTCGTTCCGGCGGCGCATGCCGAACGCCCGCCGAGCGAGTTCGGGCCCGACGCGCCGCAACTCGCGCCGCTCGGACACTACGCGGTCGGTTTCGAGGCGATCACGCTCGTCCAGCACGCGCAGGTCGACGTGCTCGCCTACGATCCGGTGACACACCGTGCGCCGAAGCGGGACCGCCGGCTCGTCGTCGACGTGTGGTACCCGGCGGTCGCCGAGCCGCGCGCGCCGCGGATGGTGTACTCGGCGGCGTTCCCCTCGGCGCCGCCGGCGCCGCCGGCGCCCTTCACGGTCCCCGGCATCGCGGTGCGCGGCGCGCCGTTCGCCGGCGCGAATCATCCCCTGGTCGTCGTCTCGCACGGCTACAGCAACGATCCGGTCGCGATGAGCTGGATCACCGAGAACCTGGCATCGAAGGGCTACGTGGTCGCCGCGATCCAGCACGACGATCCGCCGATCACCGACAAGGCGAAGTTCATCGGGCCGGTGATGCGCCGTCCGCTGGATATCGCGTTCGTCGCGGCGACCTTGCAACGGACATTCGCGGCGAAGCACTGGATCGATCCCGAGCGGACCGCGTTGCTCGGCTACTCGATGGGCGGCTATGGGGTGCTGACCGCGGCCGGTGCGGTGCTCGATCCGCACAGTCCCGCCGCGAAATCGGTTCCGGACGGCTTGCTGTTGCCGTACTGCCGCGGGGGCGCGCTGCAGCGCTCGTTGCTCGTCGCGCATCTGCGCGCGGTCGTCGCGATCTCCCCGGCGGGGGGACCACCGTTCGACGCCTGGGGACGCGATGGGCTCCAGGGCGTGCACGCGCCCTTGCTACTGATCAATGGCAATCGGGACCACACGGTCGGCTACCGGCGGGCCGGCAAGAGGGTGTTCGACGAAGCGATCCACGCGCCGCGCTACCTGCTGACCTTCGAGGAGGGCGGGCACGATATCGGGCTCGACCCGGCGCCGGTCGCGATGCGCTCGACGCTGTGGAACCTGGGGTGGTTCCAGGATCCGGTGTGGAGCACGGAGCGGGTGAACGCGATCAACGCGCACTTCATCACCGCGTTCCTCGACCGGTACGTCAGAGGGGAGAAGCGCTACGCGGCGTACCTCGACGTGCCGGTCGTGCACGTCGACCGCGCCGTCTGGCCGAACGACCAGGCGCCGTACGCGGCCTACAGCCCGGGCACGGGCGGGGTCACGGTCTGGAAGGGGTTCCAGCACGCGTTCGCGGTTGGCCTGGAACTGCGCCAGGCGGAGGCGACGCCGATCAGCCGCTAGCGCGGCGCGGCCCGCGGCGCATCAGCCCGATCGCGAGTACCGCGGAGGCCGCCATCAGGAACACGCTGACGGCGTTCAGCACCGGCGTCGCGCCCTCGTGCATCCGGCCGTACATCAGCACCGTGAGCGGCGGGCTGCCGCCGACGAGCATCAGGGTCGTATTGAAGTCCGCGAACGACAGCAGGAACGACATCATCGCGGTGCCGATCAGCGCGGGCCGCAGATAGGGCAACAGGATGGTGCGGAACGTGGCCGCGCGCGACGCGCCGAGGTTCAGCGCCGCATCCTCGAGGGTGCGGTCGAAGCGGCTCAGGCGCGCGCGCAGGGTCAGCGTCGCGATCGTCGCGATGTAGGAGAACTGGCCGAGCACCACGAGCGGCAGGCCCGGTCGCAGGAAGCGGACGTACCAGTCGAAGTGGTCGTCCAGGAACTGCGCGATCTGGCTCGCGAACGCGAGGATCGAGATCCCGAGGATCACGCCCGGGATCACCAGCGGTACGAGCATCAGAATGGACAGCGCCTGCTTCCCGCGGAATTCGTGGCGCTCGAGCAGCAGCGCGTTCGCGAGCCCGACGAGCACCGACAGCAGCGTGACCCAGACGCCGACCTTGCAGCTCGTCCAGATGCTGTGCATCAACTCGTCGTCGTGGAACATTCCGAGCCGGCCGGTCGGGTCGTTCGCGAAGAACCAGTCGAGCGTGAAGCCGTGCCACGGCGGGGCGGGGTAGGGCGCGTTGTTGAACGCGAACACCGAGACGACGATCAGCGGCAGGAACAGGAATCCGAGGAACGCGGCGACGTACAGCGCGGTCGCGGCGCGCAGCCACGCGGGTCGGGGCAGCGAGGGAATCACTGGCGCCCCATCACGTCACCGAAGCGCTGGCCGGTGAGCTTGAGACCGGCGATCACGATCGTCGTCGACAGCACGAGCAGCAGGAAGCCGAAGGCGGCGCCCTGGCCCCAGTCGAATCGGGTGATGAACTCGGTGTAGATCTGCTCGGTGAACCACCCGGAGTCCTTCCCGCCGAGCAGGGTCGGCGTGATGTAGTTGCCGAGCGTGAGCATGAAGACGATGATGCAGCCGGCGGTGATGCCGGGCGCGGCGTGCGGGATCACGATCTTGCGCAGCACGGTGAAACCGTTCGCGCCGAGATCGTACGCCGCCTCGATCAGTGCGTTGTCGAGGCTCTCGAGGCTCGACACCAGCGGCACGATCATGAACAGCATCGAGGTGTAGATCAGGCCGACCAGGATCGTCGTGTCGTGGTAGAGGAACTCGACGGGGTGCGCGAGGATACCGAGCTTCACGAGCAGCGTCGGTAGCACGCCGGTTTCCCTCAGCAGGATCATCCAGCCGAGCGTTCGCACCGTCTCGCTGATCCAGAACGGGATCATGCACGCGAGGAACAGCCAGGCCGCGGCGCGGCCGCGCGCGATCTTCGCGATCACCCAGGCGATCGGGAACGCGAGGAGCAGCGTCGCGGAGGTCGCGACGATCGACATCCATGCGGTGCGCACGAACGTGTGCCAGTACTCCGGCTCGTGGAAGAATTCGCGGTAATGCGAGAGGCTCGGTACGTAGTGCCGCGGGCCGACCTGCTCGCGGAACGAGAGGACCGCGAGCTCCGCGTGCGGCAGCACGATCAGCAGGCCGAGCCACGCGAGGGCGGGGGCCATCAGGAGCGCCTTGCGCCACCCGGAGCCGCCCGTCGCCGCGACCGCTGCGTCAGGCATCGCCGTCCCTCCGCGCCCGGAAACAGACCGCCCGCGCCGGATCGAAGTGGAACGCGACCGCCTCGCCCGTCTTCAGGTCCGCGAATTCCCCGGTCTGTGGCAGCGCGATCCGGACCTCCCGTCGCGAGCGTCGCTCGCGCAGCAGCACTGCGGACTTGGCGCCGTCGAACAGCAGGCTCTCGACGACACCCTCGTGGGTCGCCGCGGGTGCCGCCGAGGCCTCGCCCGGGCGACTCAGCGTCGCGGCCTCGGGGCGCAGGAACACCTCGACCGCATCCGCGCTCGCGACCTCGCCCGCGCGGCGCGCCTCGACGATCCAGCCGTCGCCGGTGTCGACGCGCACCCGGTCGCCGTCGATGCCGGTCGCACGCCCGGCCAGGCGGTTGCTGTCGCCCACGAATCCCGCGACGAACGGGGTTCGCGGGCGATAGTACAGATCCTGCGGCGTGCCGATCTGCTCGAAGCGCCCATGGTTCATCACGCCGACGTGGTCGGAGAGCACGAGCGCCTCGGACTGATCGTGGGTGATGTAGACGAACGTCGTCCCGAACTCCGCTTGCAGCTGCTTCAGCTCGATCTTCATGTGTTCGCGCAGCTTCAGGTCGAGCGCCCCGAGCGGCTCGTCGAGCAGCAGCAAGGTCGGTTCGAGCACGAGGCTGCGCGCGATCGCGACGCGCTGCCGCTGGCCGCCGGAGAGCTCGTCGACCCGCTTCGCGGCCGCGCCGGCGAGGCCGACCCGCTCGAGCATCGCTTCGGCCTTGCGGCGCCGCTCGGCGCGCGGGACGCCGCGGCGTGCGAGGCCGAATTCGACGTTCTCGCCGACGGACATCATCGGGAACAGCGCGAGCTGCTGGAACACCATGTTCACGGGCCGACGGTTCGGCGCGACGCCACGCATGCTCCGGCCGCCGATCGCGATCTCGCCACCGTCCGGCGCGAGGAATCCCGCGATCATCCGCAACAGCGTGGTCTTGCCGCAGCCCGAGGGTCCCAGGATCGAGAAAAAGCTGCCGCGCGCGACCTCGAACGAGATCGAGTCGACCGCGACGTGATCGCCGAAGCGCTTCACGACCGACTGTGCGGTGAGATCGGGCTGGTTCATCGTGTCTTCAGAGCCTCGAGCAGCGCGGCCACGAGCCGCTGCGGTTGGTAGTGCATCCCCGACGGGGTCAGTCCCATCCGCAGCACGACGAGCGCGCGTGACGGAACGATCGCGATCCTTTGCCCGTCGAATCCCTCCATCCAGAACGCATCGGAGGGTATCCCGAACGCCCGGTCCGGGTCGACCCCCGGCGTGGTCGGCGACCCGGCGAACCGCCAGACCATCCCGGCACCATACTGGCCGCCGGACGCGGCGACCGGCCGGGTCATCGCCGCGACGAAGCCGGCGGGCAGTATCCGTGTTCCGTTCCAGACGCCGTCCCGGCGCAGGAGTTCCGCGTAACGCGCCCAGTCGCGCGCGGTCGCGTAGAGATAGGAGGAGCCGACCCAGGTCCCTCGTTCGTCCGATTCGATCGTGGCGCCGTGGATCCCGATCGGCGCGAACAGATGCTCGCGAACGAATGCGCGCGGATGCGGACCCGCGGCGCGCTGGACGATGCGCGCGAGGATCATCGCGGTGCCGCTCGAGTAGCTCCAGTACCGGCCGACCGGGTGCGCGAGCGGCTGTGAGGCCGCATACGCGGCCATGTCAGGCTCGAGGAACAGCATCCGGGTCGCGTCCGATACGCCGCCGTAGCGCTCGTCGAACCGCAGGCCGTCGGTCATCGACAGCAAGTCCGCGATCCGGATCGCGCCGCGCGGATCGCCGGGGAACCGCCCGAGCCCGGCGGACGCGTCGAGCGACAGGCGGCCGTCGCCGACGAGCACGCCGACGAGTCCGGCGACCACCGATTTCGTCATCGACCAGCCGAGGAGCGGCGTCGAGGGACCGAACCCGTGTCCGTAGCGCTCCGCGACGATGCGCCCGTGGTGTACGACGAGGATCGCGCGCAGGCCGGGACCCGCGAGGGACGGCTCGTCCACGATCGACTGCAGCCGGGGATCGATCAGCGCCTGGTCGCCATCCGGCCACAGCGGATCGGGGTTCGGGGCCGCGGCGGCGGGGGGCTGCGTGGCCGTGCGCGCGTCGGCCGCGCGCTCGATCGCGCCCGAGCGCGCGAGGAACGCGCGCCAGTGGCCATCCGGGATCACGGTGCAGCCGCGCCCCGGCGTCTCGACCGCGAGTCCACTCCCGATGACTCCGCCGATCCCGGCGCGCACCAGGTGATTGCGACGATCGACCGTGACCCGCATCAGCCGCAGCAGGAAGGACGATCCGGGCGTCTGCACGTCGGTCCGCAACACCGACTGCGGGTCCCGGCCGGCGAGGTAGAGGTTCGAGCAGACGATCTCGGCCGCATAGTTCGACCCGATCCGCAGCAGCGGCGGGGGGAACTCGTGCAGCGCGAACAGGCTGGCGCCGACGACCAGGAGGACCGCCGCGAGCACCCGGCCGGCGAGCCTCATGCCGGCGGCGCCCCGGCGAGTCCGCCGCGCCGTACGCGGCGTTCGCACGTGGAATTCCGGATACTGCCGGGCGCGGGGCGGGTTACCATGGCGCCTGGAACGCGATCACCGCAAGGAGACGGCAATGAGCCAAGTCAGCACCAAGACGTTGATCGAGGACCTGCGCTCGCTGGTCGCGGATGCCGAAGCGCTGGTCGCGGCGACGGCGGGCGATGCGAGCGATCGGGCGTCGGCCGCCCGACGGCGTGCCGCGGGATCGGTCGAGAGCGCGCGGGCGCGCCTCGTGGAACTCGAGGACGATCTGAAAAAGCGGGCGCAGGCGGTGAAGGACGACGCGACCCACTACGTCCAGGACAATCCCTGGCAGTCGATCGGCATCGCCGCCGCGGTCGGCGTCGTCGTCGGCGTGCTGCTCGGTCGCCGCTAGGCTCATGAGCGACGCCGCGCCCGACCAAGGGCCGATCGCGTCCCTGCGCCGTATCCTCGCGACGCTGCTCGATCTCGGGCGCACCCGGATCGAGCTGATCGCGGTCGAGATCGAGGAGCAGATCGAACACGCGGCGAGGCTGTTGCTGTGGGGCATCGCCGCGGTGTATTTCGGCTCATTGGCGCTGCTCCTGCTCGCGTTCACGATCGTGATCGCGTTCTGGGATACCCATCGGATGCTCGCCGCGATCGGGGTCACCGCCGCGTTCGCGCTGGCCGCCGCCGGCGCGGGATTCAGCGTGCGCAAACGGCTGCGGCAACGTCCGCGGATCCTGTCGGCGACGAGCACCGAACTGAAGCGTGACGCGGACGCGCTCCGCGAAGAGTCGCCGTGAGCGCCCGCGCCGCGCTGCTCGCCGAACGGCGTACGAGCTTGCTCGCGCGCAGCGCCGCGCTGCGCGAGG
>JAJXYU010000333.1 GCA_021780395.1 Pseudomonadota bacterium | reverse complement strand
CGCGGCGATGCTCGGCTGCGCGGTGATCTTCATGGCGGGCCTGTATCGCGGCGCGAATCGCTATCACGTCGTGTTCGAGCCGCTCGCCGACTTCGCCGGGATGCACGGCGCCGACCGCCAAGCCGCGGTCGATGCGGCGATCGAGCGCTACGCGGCGCTGCTGGATGCGCACTGCCGTCGCGACCCGTGCAACTGGTTCAACTTCTACGATTTCTGGGATCTCGCCGACCCGGAGGCGCGGTGAGGCCGTCGCGTGGGTGCGCGGTCGCCGCGCTCGCGCTGAACGCGGCCGCGTTCGTCGCCGCGGCCGCGAACGCGTCGACCGGCGGCATCACCGCCGTGATGCGCCTGCTCGGCGCGCAGACACATCGCCGGACGACGTTTCGCGAGCGGCAGGATCTCGCGGTGCTCGATCGACCGCTGATCTCGACTGGCGAATTGATCTACGATGCCCCGGGGAGGCTCGAAGAACGGGTGCTCACGCCTCACCGGGAAGTCCTGGTCGCGCAAGGCGAGCGACTCTCGATCGAGCGCGGCGGCCGGCGCCGGGTGCTCGAATTGGCGCACGCCGAAGGACTCGCCGCGTTGATCGACAGCTTGCGGGCGACGCTCGCCGGTGACGCCCCGGCCCTGCAGCGCGACTTCCGGGTCGATTTTCATGGCGACGTCGCGCATTGGACGCTGCGTCTGACGCCGCGATCCGCCGCGCTCGCGCGACGGGTCGCCACGATCCGGATCGACGGCGCACGCGGCGAGCTGCGCCGAGTCGTGATCCACGCGGCGGACGGCGATTCCTCGGTGATGCGGCTCGCGGACCCGGCGCGATGAGCGTGCGCGACCGGGCGGTGATCGCGGTGTGGCTCGCGGTACTCGCCGTGGCGGCGATGATCGCGCTGCGCGCACACTACGTCGCCGATCTGTCCGCGTTGCTGCCGGCGCGGCCGGCTCCCGGGCAGCGCCTGCTCGGCGAACTGCTTCGCGACGGGCCCGCCGCGAAGACGATCTTGGTCGCGATCGAGGGCGGCGACGCCGCCGATCGCGCGCGCGCCGCGCGGGCCCTGGCCGCGCGGGCGCTCGAGTCACGGGAGTTCGCGACCGTCGATGACGGCGATCGCGCGGGCTTCGCGCGCGCGCAGCGCTTCGTGTTCGAGCACCGCTATGTGCTGAGTCGCGCGGCGGCGGCGCATCTCGCCACCGCGACCGCCTTGCATCGCGCGATCGGCCGGACGATCGAGGATCTCGCGACACCGGCGGAGCCGTGGCTCGCGCCGCTCCTGCCGCACGACCCGACCGGCGAGACCGCCGGGGTCGCCGAGCGCTGGCGCGGGGACGACGGCCCGGCGCTGTGCGACGGCGTGTGGTGCTCGCGGTCCGCGGCGCGCGCGCTGCTCGTGCTGCGCGTGCGGGCGACCGGTTCGGACATCGACGGACAGGCGCGCGCGATCGCGGCGGTTCGCAGCGCGTTTCATGCGATCGGCGGCGCGCGCGACGGTCTGCGGCTGCGCCTGAGCGGACCCCCGGTGTTCGCGGTCGCGGCACGCGCCCGGATCGAGCGCAGCGCGGTGCGCCTCTCGGTCATCGCCGGCGCGTGCGTGGTCGCGTTGCTGTATCTGGTGTACCGCTCGGCCGCCGCGGTGCTGCTCGGCCTGCTGCCGGTCGCGACCGCGGCGACGATCGGCGTCGCCGCGGTCGCCGGGGTGTTCGGGGAAGTCCAGGGCATGACGCTCGGATTCGGGGTCACGCTGATCGGCGAGGCGGTCGACTACGCGATCTACTTCTTCCTGCAGTCCGGCCGCGCGCCCGAGACCTGGCGGCGGCGATATTGGCCGACCGTCCGGCTCGGCGCGCTGACGTCGATTTGCGGCTTCGCGGCGCTGCTGTGGTCCGGGTTCCCCGGGCTCGAGCAGCTCGGCGTGTATTGCCTGTGCGGTCTCGCAGCCGCCGCGGCGACCACCCGCCACGTGCTGCCGCGCCTCGCACCCGCCGCACTCGAGGTCCGTCCGATCGCGCCGCTCGGCGCGGCTCTGCGGCGGGCGCTCCCGGCACCGCGGGTCGGTGGTGCGATCCTCGGCGCACTCGCGCTCGGGTCGCTCGCGGTGCTGGTGTTCACCCACGGCGGCGCGTGGAGTCACGACCTGGCTGCGCTGAGCCCGGTGCCGTCCGCCGCGCGCCGGTTCGACGGCGCGCTGCGCGCCGATCTCGGCGCGGCCGACGTCCGCGACGTCGTCGTCGTGCAGGGATTGGACCGCGACGCGGCGTTGCAGGCCGCCGAACGCACCGCGAGGTCGCTCGATCGGCTCGCGGCGGATCGGGTGATCGGCGGCTTCGAGGACCCAGCTTCGATCTTGCCGAGCCGCGCGACCCAGCGCGCGCGACAGCTCGCGTTGCCCGACTCACGGACGCTGCGCGCGCGCCTGCACCGCGCGCTCGCAGGCCTGCCGGTGCGCGAAGCGACCCTCGCGCCGTTCGTCGCCGATGTCGCTGCGGCGCGCCGGGCGGCGCCGCTGACCCGCCGGGACCTCGACGGCACGCCGCTCGCGGCCGGAGTCGAC
>JAJXYU010000368.1 GCA_021780395.1 Pseudomonadota bacterium | reverse complement strand
ACGTACAGGTTCGCGGACAGCGCGAAGTGCCGCGGGAGGCGCGCGCGAAACCCGGTGTCGAGCGTGTTGCGCTGATCGTGGTCGAGCGCGTAGGCGCCCGGCGGCGCGGTGAAGTCGGTGAGTCCGCCGGTGATCGCGCCGAAGCCGTCGGCGGTCTGGTTCGAGTAGGTGAGGTACACGCGCAGTCGGCCCCCGAGCGTCGGCGAGTGCACGGTGAGCTCGTTGCCGCGGATCAGCGCGCCGCCGATCGTGATCGGCAGGAACACGTTCGACGCGCCGATCGGGTTGTGGTCGAAGAAATTGCGCGAGGCGGTGCGGAAGTGATCGAGGTCGATCGTCCAGCCGGCCCAGGGAATGGTGAGCCCGACCTGGGCTTCCTGATCGCGTTCGCCGTGCAGCGGCAGGAACGCGAGCGCGCTATTCTCGGCGTACGCGAGCAGGGGTCCGGAGAGCGTCTCGAGCGGTGGCGGCTGGTAGAACTTTCCCCAGAACCCGCGCAGCACCCAGCCGAGCCGTGGCAGGCGGATCGTGGCGCCGAGCCGTGGATCGAGCGCGTGCTCGACGGTCGGGCCGGTGAAGGCGGTCTGACGCAGTCCCGCCGACAGCGTGAGCCAGCGCGTCGTGCGCACGGTGTCCTGGATCCACGCAGCCTGCAATGCGCCGGTCGGATATAGCGCCTGCGCGATGTCGGGGTGGCTCGCGTCGTTGAAGCGCACGTCGAAGGTTTGCCGGTCACGCTGGGTGAACCCGTACAGCCCGGCGTCGAGGCTGTTGCGGCCGGCGTCCCAGTGCAGGTTCTCCTCGCCGCCGACGTAGCTCGAGCTGCGCCGGTCGGTTGTCGCGACGGGGAAGTCCCAGGGCGCGCCGTCGTAGTCGGCGCGGTTCACGTGCTCGAACAGCGAACTGGTGAGTACCGCATGGCCGTTCACGCGCCGGACCCAGGAGAGGATCATGAACGCGTCGGCCTCCCGCTGAACGTCGCCGGCGATCTGCGCCGGCAGGTTCGGAATCTGGTAGGCGTCACGCCGCGCGGACACCACCAGGCGCAGCTGGTCGTTCGCGCTCAGGTTGTCGAGCAGCGTCACGAACCCGCCGAATCCGCGTTCGGCATCGTGCAACACCTGCGCGTCGGGGGTCATCAGCCCTAGGTCGCTGCGGTGGCCGGCGAGGCTTGCGTAGTACGCGAACGTGTCGGTGTGGCTGCCGATGCTGATCGAGTCCTGGGTCTGTCCGAAGGTGCCGGCGCTCACCGTGAGGTCCGCCCGCGAATCGCGCTCGAACCCGGTCCGCGGGACCACGTTGAAGACACCGTAGGTGCGATCGCCCTCGGCGGCGCCGTAGCCGCCGCGCTGGATCTGCAGGTAGTCGATGTCCCGCGGATCGATCTGCGGCCCCAGGTTGCTCGCGATGTTGGTGTTCGGGATCTCGACGCCGTCGATCTCCCAGGTCACCTGATGACCCCCTCGCACGTGCAGCTGATCGTGCACGAGGTACGCGCCCGGGACGTAGTCGGTGATCATCGCGAGGCTGTCGCTGCGGTCGGCACCCGGGGTCGAACGGATCATCGCCCGATCGACGAGCGTGCTCGGCGTGAAGGACTCCGCGTTCGGAGGTGCCGCCGCGCGGACCCGGATCGTCCGCAGCGCGCTCCCCGGCGTGAGCTGCACGTGGGTCGGCGGTGCGGCGCCGGCGAGCACCGTGAGCGCGACCGATTCGGTCTCGAAGCGGCGGCGACGCACCGTGAGCACGTACCGGCCGAGCGGGACGCCCGGGAAATCGAACTCGCCGTGCGCGTCGGTCCGGGTGGTCTGCGACCATGCGGACGCGGCCGCGTCGAGCTCGACGGTCGCGTTCGCGATCGGCAGGTGCTCGGCATCGTGCACCACGCCGTGCACGTCACCGATATCCGCAGCCAGCGCCGAGGTCGACCCCAGCGTCAGCAGCGTCAAGAGCGACAGAGCGCGGGCGAACCGCGCGCCCGCGACGGTCGGCGTCGCGTCGCGCGTCGGGTCGCCGCGTCGAATGAACATTGGCATGGATCGGACCTCGGCGTCGATCGAACGGTCGGAACGGGTCGGGACGTGCGCCGGCGGGCCGGGCGCACGCGCACGACCGCGCCGGTGGGTCCTTCGGCGTTCGGCTCAGCTCAACGAGGCGAGGGGGCTCGGAGGGGCGCGTGGCGACTGGTGGCGTTTCGGTCCGTTGTCCGCGGTCGCGTGGGCGAATACCGGGACGGGTCGCACGCGCGACGCCGGTGCACGCCCTGGCGGCGGCGCGATCGCCGGGGTGAGCGCGGGGGCGGCGCTCTGGGCATACGGACAGGTCGACGGCGCGCGGTGCGCGCCGTGCAGGTGCATCGGCATCGCGCCGCGCGACGTATCCATTACGCCCGGAGCGCACAGCACGATCGAGGGTTGACCGTCGACGATCCCGGGCATGAACCCCGCCGGCACGAGCGCGCGCATCGCGACCAGCGCGAGCGCGAGCAGCCACAGCGGTCGGATCGGACGCGAGCGCCGCGGCGGGGGCGGTGCGCGCCGCGCGGTCATTCCGCGTCGGCTTGCGCCTGCGGCG
>JAJXYU010000234.1 GCA_021780395.1 Pseudomonadota bacterium | reverse complement strand
CGGCGCGACGATGCGCACGCCCGGCGACGACGAAGCGCTCGCGGCGGGTCTGCTCTACGGCGAAGGGATCGTGCAGTCGCGCGACGACATCGTCGCGATCGAGGCCGGCACCCGTCGGCCCAACGTCGTGTATCTGCGTCTGCGGCCGGACCTCGAGATCGACGTACCGTTCGCGGCACGACGCTTCTCGGCCGGCGCCGCCTGCGGAGTGTGCGGCACGACCGGTCTCGACGCCGCGATCGCGCGCGCCGCCGCGAGCCGGATCGCGCCGAGCGCGCCGATCGCGCTGTCGACCCTGCTCGATCTGCCGCCGCGAATGCGCGCGGCGCAAGCGCGGTTTGGCGACACCGGCGGAATCCATGCGGCGGCGTTGTTCGACTTGGGCGGCGCGCTGCTCGACGTCGCCGAGGACGTCGGCCGGCACAACGCGTTCGACAAGCTGGTCGGACGCGCGTTGCTCGCCGGGCAGCTCCCGTTCACGGACCGGATCGTGCTGCTGAGCGGCCGGGCGAGCTTCGAACTCGTCCAGAAAGCACTGCGGGCGGGGGTATCGGTCCTGGCCGCGATCGGCGCGCCGTCGAGCCTCGCGGTGAACCTGGCCGAGTCGACCGGGCTCACCCTGATCGGGTTCCTGCGCGAGCGGCACTGCAACGTCTACGCGCATCCGGAACGGCTGAGCCCTCCGGCGCCGCCACCGGTCGCGCCGCCGGCCAAGGACTGAATCCGCCGCACGGGACTGAATCCGCCGCGCGCGAGCTGCCGCCCGGCTCACCTCACCGTGTAGCCGCGGGCCTCGAGACAGGCCGAGATCGCCCGCCGATACGCGTTCGCGGCCGCGATCTGGCCGGCGAGCTGCCGATTCGCCGCCTGGGCCTGCGCCTGGGCGTTCGCGTCGGCTGCGGAGCCGATCATCGCCCCCGCGAGTCCGCCGAGCAGCATGCCCGCGCCACCGTCGTCGTCGCCGCCGATCATCGAACCGACGATCGCGCCGCCGACCGCGCCGGCGACCGTGCCCGCGCCCGGCGCAGGCGCGACGACCACGCGCTCGACCGGCGGGGTATTGGGATTCGTCGGATCGACGCCGGTCTGCTGCACGGCCCAGACGTGACAATCGTAGCGGTCGCGGGCCATCTGGTCGGGACTCTGGCCGCGCGAGGGATACACGAACAAGCGCGGCGGAGGCGGCGGCGCGTAAGCGGCGGGTCGCACGGGTTCCGCGACGCAGCCACTGAGCAACACCGCCGCCATGCCGACGGCAGCCAGTGCCCGGACCCGCCGATCTCGATTACTGCGTCGCATCATCCCGGGTTTCATCTGGCCGCGCCTCCTCGCGCGTTGCTCGATCCCGTCCATCCTCGCCTCGTTGACACCGTCCGCCCTCCAAGGTTCGCCGCGGCGGCCCGCGGAGATAAGTGCGCGACCGGTCCAGACAAGCACGGGTTCGGCCGCTGTGTATCATCATGTCATGAGTTTGAGCGTTTTCGACATTTTCAAGATCGGGATCGGCCCATCGAGTTCGCACACGATGGGACCGATGAACGCGGCCCGTGAATTCGTCGATGCGCTCGCCGCGCGCGGACTCCTCGAGCGGACCGCGCAGGTCTCGGCGCAGCTCTACGGCTCGCTCGCGCTCACCGGGCATGGCCACTGCACCGATCGCGCGGTGTTGCTCGGCCTCGAGGGCGCGCGGCCGGACACGATCGACTCCGGCGTCATCGAGCCGACCCTGCAGCGCATCCGCGCCGAGCGGCGCATCCGGCTCGCCGGCCGCCACGAGATCGCGTTCGACGAACCGCTGAATCTGCTGTTCCATTTCGATCAGGTGCTGCCCGGACACTCGAACGGGATGCGTTTCACCGCGCAGGACGCGGGCGGCGCGATCCTCGCGCGCGAGGAGTACTACAGCATCGGCGGCGGCTTCGTGGTCCAGGCGGGTGCGGCGGCGGCCGCCGGCGAGGCCCGCGCGCGCCCGCCCTACGAGTTCGACTCCGCGACCGAACTGCTCGAGGTCGGCCGCACGAGCGGGCTCGAGATCCACGAGATCATGTTCGCGCGCGAGCGCGCCTGGCGCAGCGCGGCCGAGGTCCGCACGGGGCTGCTGCGGATCTGGCAGGTGATGCAGGACTGCGTGCGCCGCGGTTTCGAGGCGCAGGGGCTCCTGCCGGGCGTGCTCGGCGTGCGCCGCCGCGCGCCGAAGCTCTACCGGCAGCTGATGAGCGGCGATCCCGACAGCCCGATGCACGCGCTCGACTGGGTGAACGTGTACGCGCTCGCGGTCAACGAGGAGAATGCGGCCGGCGGCCAGGTCGTGACCGCGCCGACGAACGGCGCGGCCGGGATCGTGCCCGCGGTGCTGCACTACTATCGCCGCTTCGAACCGGGCGCCGACGACGAGGGCGTGATCCGCTTCCTGCTGACCGCGGCCGCGATCGGCATGCTCTACAAGAAGAACGCGTCGATCTCGGGCGCCGAAATGGGCTGCCAGGGCGAGGTCGGCGTCGCCTGCTCGATGGCGGCCGGTGGCCTGGTCTCCGCGCTCAACGGCAGCAATCAACAGATCGAGAACGCCGCCGAGATCG
>JAJXYU010000341.1 GCA_021780395.1 Pseudomonadota bacterium | reverse complement strand
GGAACATGACCCAGGTCGGCGTCGAGGGACTCGCCTGGTACCGGCACGAGCGGACCGTCGACTGCGAAGGCATCGGCATCGAGTTCGAGCAGCGTGCGAGGACGATGGGCGCGGCACTGCCGGAGCCGCAGTCGATCAGTCACGCACTCGACGCCGAGATGTTCAAATGGGTCGCCGACACGCTCGTCGAGGAGGCGGGGATCACGCCGTTGCTGCATCGCTGGTGCGCCGCGCCGATCGTCGAAGGCGATGCAGTGCTCGGCGTGATCACCGAGAGCAAATCCGGTCGCGAAGCGATCCTCGCGAAGCGCGTGATCGACGCCACCGGCGACGCGGACGTCGCCACCCGCGCCGGTGCGCCGTTTCGCAAGACCGCGAAGCGGGAGATGATGGCCGTCTCGGTGATGTTCTCGATGAGCGGCGTCGACAAGCGGCGGTTCATCGACGCGGTCAAGGCCGACCCGCAGACCTATGCCGACTGGTCCGGCAACGGCGAGTGGGAGTACGAGACGACCGGCAAGGAGGACACCTTGTTCTCGCCGTTCCTGCGCAAGCCGTTCCAGCAGGCGCTCGCCGCCGGCTTGATCCCGTCGAGCTTGCACACGATCGCCGGGACCTGGGGAAGCGTCACCGACCAAGGGGATCTGACCTACCTGAACCTCGTGCACGTCCCGGAGATCGACGGGACCGATCCGGCGGATCTCACCGCCGGCGAGATCCGCGGCCGGCGGGAGGCGATGCATGCGGTGAACGCGCTGCGCGGCTTCATGCCGGGCTGCGAGCACGCGAAGCTGCGCAATTTCGGGATGACACTCGGAATCCGCGATACCCGCAAGATCGACGCGCTCTACAACCTGACCGGCGACGACGTGCGCGAGCAGGGGCGGTTCGAGGATGCGATCGGCATCTTCCCGGAATTCATCGACGGCTACGGGATCCTGATCCTGCCGACGACGGGACGCTACTGGCAGCTGCCCTACCGTGCGCTCGTGCCGCGCGGGGTCCGCAATCTGCTGGTCGCGGGACGCGCGATCGGCGGCGACAAGATCGCGCACGCGTCCGCGCGCAACATGATGTGCTGCGCCGTCGGCGGCCAGGGTGCCGGCGCCGCCGCCGCGATCTCGATCCGGCGCGACGAGCCGTTCGATCGGCTCTCGATCGGCGCGGTGCAGGCGGAACTCGTCCGCCAGGGCGCGCGGATCCGGTGAGCGTCGAGGCATCGACCGGCGCCGGCGGCGGGATCGACACGGCGTCGCCGTTGCGCTGGTGGGTGCTCGTGTTCGCCGCGCTCGCGGTGTCGAGCAGCTACTACGAAGACGACGTGATCGGCCCGATCGCCGATCTGCTGGTCCGGCAGCGGGGCTTCGATCAATCCCAGCTCGGGCTTCTCAACGGCGTCATCAGCGCGCCGAACGCGGTGCTCGCCCTCGCGAGCGGCGTGTTGATCGATCGCCTCGGGCCTGCGCGCGTCGCGCTCGGCTCCGCGGCGATCGGCGTGATCGGTGCGGTCCTCACCGCGATCGGCGAACCCTATGGCCTGATGGTGTTCGGGCGATTCCTGTTCGGGATCAGCGAAGGCGCGATCTTCATCGCGCTCGTCGCCGGCCTGGCGCAGTGGTTCCCGCGCCGCGGCGTCGCTCTCGCGACCTCGTTGTACCTGAGCCTCGCGCGCGTCGGTTCCTACGCCGTCGACACCTCCACGGTCTGGGGTCAACGGCTGTACGCGCGCGGCTGGCAGCCGCCGCTGTGGCTCGGCGCGGCGATCACGGCCGGCGGGCTGGCCGCGGCGATCGCCTATCACGCGATCGACCGCCGCGCCGGACCGGGCGCGCGTCGCGTCGCGCCGGCACGCGGCGTCGTCGACTGGCGGGCGATCCTGCGATTCGACCGTTCGTTCTGGTACATCCTCGGACTCCATGTGCTCTATGCGGCGGTGTTCTTCCCGTTCCGAACCACCTACGCGATCGAGTACTTCCAGCAGGTCAAGGGCTTGACCTTGCAGCGCGCGGGGCTCGCGAACAGCTGGGTGTTCTTCGCCGCGATCTTCGCGACACCGGTCTTCGGTCTGCTCGCGGATCGCGTCGGGCGCCGCGCGACGATGCTCGTCTGGGGCACGGTGCTGTTGCCGGCGACGTTCGTGCTGCTCGGTCTCACCGACTGGAACCTGTGGATCTCGACGGCGATGATGGGCGTGAGCTTCGCGCTGGTGCCGGCGGTGATCTGGCCGGCGACGACGTTGATCGTCGAGCCCGGGAGGCTTGGCGCCGCGCTCGGCCTGATCACGCTGCTGCAGGCCCTGGCGATGGCGGGCTCGAACCTGATCGCCGGCTGGCTCGCGGATCGTGCCGGCGCGGGGGCGGCGAATCCGGCGGGCTATGCGCCGATGCTCGGGTTCTTCTTCCTCACGGCGCTCGCGGCGCTCGCGGCGGCGCTCGCGCTGTGGTACCGCGAACGGGGACCGAACGGGCACGGGCTGGAATAGCGGACGCGACGGCCCGATCGCGGCCCGGCCGCGGGCCTTTCCTTTCCGCCGTCGACGCGCTTCACTAGCCGCGAGTCGCCGGCGACCGGCCGGCCGCGGAAGG
>JAJXYU010000059.1 GCA_021780395.1 Pseudomonadota bacterium | reverse complement strand
GCTCGAGAAGGTCGCGGCGCGCCTGCACGTGCTCGCGGGACTTCTGGTCGCGTACCTGAACCTCGACGAGGTGATCCGGATCGTGCGCACCGAGGATCACCCGAAGCCGGTTCTGATGCAGCGATTCGGGCTCGACGACGTACAGGCCGAATCGATCCTCGAGACGAAGTTGCGCCACCTCGCGCGCCTCGAGGAGATGAAGATCAAGGGCGAGCAGCGCGAGCTCGAAGAGGAGCGCGACGAGATCGAGAAGACCTTGAAGAGCAAGGCGCGTCTCGAGAAGCTGGTGCGGGAGGAACTCGAGAGCGACGCCGAGGAGTACGGAGACCCGCGGCGCACGCGCCTCGTCGAGCGGGCCGCGGCGCAGGCGATCTCCGAGACCGATCTGATCGCGAGCGAGCCGGTCACGGTGGTGCTGTCGCGGCTCGGGTGGGTGCGCGCGGCGAAGGGGCACGACATCGACCCCCGCGCGCTCGCCTACAAGGGGGGCGATGAGTTCCAGGCCGCCGCGCGCGGACGCAATCTGCAGCAGGCCGTGTTCATCGATTCGACCGGGCGGGCTTACAGCCTCGATGCCCACGCACTGCCTGCCGCGCGCGGTTACGGCGAGCCCCTGTCCGGGTCGATCGACCCGCCGGACGGTGCGACCTTCGCCGCGGTGCTGATCGGCGAGCCCGAGGATCGCTGGCTGATCGCGAGCGACGCGGGCTACGGCTTTCGGGCGAAGCTCGCGGACCTGGTCGCCCGCAATCGCAAGGGCAAGGCGGTACTGAAGGTGCCCGAGAACGCCCGCGTGCTGCCGGCGCAGCCGATCAAGGGCGCGGACGCGTTCGCGATCCTCGTGAACGACGTGGGCGAGGTGCTCGCGTTGAAGTGCGCCGACATCGAGGAGATGGCGTCCGGCAAGGGCCAGAACCTCTACGGGATACCGGGGCGCAAATCGGCCGACCGCGCGGAGTACCTGGTCGCGACCGCGGTCGTCGCGCCGGGCGAGCAGCTCACCGTTTACAGCGGGAACAGCGCGCCGATGAAGCTCGCCTACGAGGCGCTCGAGGCGTTCCAGGATCGCAAGGGACAGCGCCGCCAGCGCTTCTCGCGCGCCTACAAGCAGGTCGATCGTCTCGAGGTCGGCCCCGCCTGAGTGGGCGCGGCACCGGGTTCGCGGTGTCGCGAGATCAGCGGTCGCCGGAGATCGTCACGTCTTCCGGAGCGTTCACGAAGAAGCCCTGGATGAACTCTATCCCGAGCTGCCACAGCACGGCCATCGTGTTCGCGTCCTCGACGCGCTCGGCGATCGTCTCGACGCGCTTGCGCTTCGCCGCGTCCACCAGCGACTTCACGCGCTGTTGCTGCAGCTGATTCGTTGCGAGCCCTTGCATCAAGGAGCCGTCGATCTTGATGAAGTGCGCGTCGACCTCGGCGAGCAGCTTCATCGGATCCCTGCCTGCGCCGAAGTGCTCGAGCGCGAATCGGAAGCCGAGTCCGCCCAGGGTGCGTGCAAGGTCGATCGTCTGCCGCAGGTATTGATTCGCGAGTTCCTCGGAGATCTGGAAGCACAGGCGCCGCGGCTCGACCCGGATCGCGCGCAATTGCGTCTCTAGCCAGGCCGCGAGCGTCTTGTCGAGCATCGTGTCCTTCGATATCCGCAGGAAGATGCATTCGGCCTTGCGGTTCGCGCTGAAGGACATCGACGCGCCGATCACCCAGCGGTCGATGTTCTTCATCAGTTCGTTGCGCTCGGCGGCAGCGATGAACTCCGCGGGCAAGACCTCGGTGCCTTGCTCGTCGAGCATCCGGACGAGCACGTCGAACATCCCCTTGTCCTCGCCGAGCAAGCTCGCGATCGGTTGCTGGACCAGCCGGAAGCGGTTTTCCATCAGCGCGGTCTTGATGTGCTTGACCCAGATCGCGTCGTAGGCCTGGACCCGATGCTCGGTGTCGGACCGGCGATTCTCGACGACCTGGTTGCCGCCGCGCTCCTGGCCCTGACGGACCGCGGCGAGCGCATCGGCCGCGGCGCCGTTCACGTCCGGCTTCGAGCTCGACATCGCGCCGATGCCGACCGAGATCGTCGCCGAGGGGGTCTTGTCGCCGATCGCGAAGGTCTGCTGGCTCACGCGCTTCACGAGATTGTCCGCCCATGCCTCGACGTCGCGCGGCGTCCCGCGCTCGAGCAGCACCATCACCGCATCGCCGCCGAATCGACCGCACAGGTCGCTCGGGGTCAGCTGTGCGCGCAGCAGATCGGCGAGTTGCGCGAGGAGGTCCTCGCACGCGAGGACGCCGATCGTCCTCTGCAGCTCGTCGAAGCGGTCGAACTCGACGAGCGCGATCTCGCGCACGCCGCCCTTGACCGGCTGCGCGCAGCGCTCACGCAGTGCGGCGGCAAAGTGGCGCAGCTGCAGGAAACCGGTCGATGCGTCGTTCTTGACCGCCTCCTGCAGCTGGTTCTCGAACCCCGCGGTTTCGTTGCGCCGTGCCGGGACGCACAGGCGGATCGCCGGCTCACCGTCCTGCTCGATCCGGGTGAGGACGACTTCGAGCGGCAATGCGGAGCCGTCGGACAGCAGCGCCTGGACCTTGAGGGCGTGATCCGACCACTTGCCCTGCAGGCATGCGACCAGCGCACCCTTGAGCGCGACGTGAGTCTCCTGCTCGAAGAGATCCATCAGCGGCTGGCCGGCGAGCGCGTCCTCGCCCGAGTAGCCGAACAGCTCGAGCCAGGCTCGATTCGCCTCGACCACGATCCCTTCCTGCACGAGGCAGATCGCGTCGGCGGATCCTTGCAGGAAGTTCTGCAGCTGCTCGCGGTATTCGCGGGCGGTCGACAGCGTCTTGTCGAGCGCCCGCTCGAGCCGGTGAGCGTGCAGTTCGCGGCTTGCGACCGCCTGCAGGCGCTCGCGGTTCTCGAGGGAGACGACGTCGCGCGCGCCGAGCGTCATCGCCGCCGCGATCTGTGCTTCGTCGACCTGTTCGCGGACGATCAGTACCGGCAGCGTCGGGGCTCCCTGGGTCAGGAGGCGCATCGTCCCCGCGAGATCGAACGTCGGATCCTCGATGAAGATCACGACCATCTCCGGGTCCAGTTGCGTCAGCGCATCGGCGAGATCGGCCGTGTCGGCAAGCCCCGTGCAGTGGACCGGATGGCCGGCGTTGCGCAGGGAACTGTTGATCGCCTCGACGTGGTCCTGGGATCGCGAGATCACGATCAGCGGGACGGCTCCCAGTTCGCTCACGGCCGGCGCTCCTCGTCGTTCATGTCCGCCGAGTCTAGCATCGGCCGTGCCCGCGAATGCGCGAACGGCGTCTCGCAGCGGGGACGCCGCGCCGGTGGCCCCGGCGGTCGGATGCGGCTATCATACGCGCCCTTCGACCCCTGCCCGTGACCGGGCGCGGGAACACCCGAGGCATGCGATGGCCAGTTACAGCACGAACGAGTTCAAGTCCGGACTGAAGATCCTGATCGACGGCGATCCGTATGTGATCGTCGAGAACGAGATGGTCAAGCCCGGCAAGGGCCAGGCGTTCAACCGGGTCCGGGTCCGCAACCTGAAGACCGGTCGGACGATCGAGCGGACCTGGAAGTCCGGCGACTCGGTCGAGGCGGCCGACGTGGTCGACACCGAGATGCAGTACCTGTACTCGGACGGCGACTTCTATCACTTCATGGTGCCGGATACCTTCGAACAGACCACCGCGTCCAAGGAGGCGGTCGGCGACACCGCACAGTGGCTCAAGGACGGCACCGTGTGCATCGTGACCCTGTGGAACGGCGTGCCGCTGCAGGTGACCCCACCGGCGCACATGGAGCTGAAGATCGTCGAGACCGACCCCGGGGTGCGCGGCGATACCGCGACCGGCGGCTCGAAGCCCGCGAAGCTCGAGACCGGGGCGACCGTGCGCGTCCCCCTGTTCATCAACGAGGGCGAGACGATCCGGATCGATACCCGGACCGGCGAGTACCTCTCGCGCGGCAAGGGCTGACGTCCGCCGGTCACGCCCGATCGATCGGGAACGCGAGCGCCTCGCGGAGCGCCGCGGCGCCGATCGCGAGCGCGACCAGCCGATCGAACCCGAGCGCGACGCCGGCGCAATCCGGCAAGCCCGCTTCCAGCGCATCCAGCAGCCGCCGGTCGATCGCCGGCAACCGCTGGCCGCGTTCGCGCCGGGTCGCGAGGTCCGTCTCGAAGCGCGCGCGCTGTTCCCGCGCATCGCTGAGCTCGTGAAAGCCGTTCGCGAGCTCGATGCCGTCGAGATACAGCTCGAAGCGCGCCGCGACCGGCGGGTTGCCGGGCTTGAGCCGTGCGAGCGACGCCTGCGAGGCGGGATAGTCGGTCACGAAGCAAGGCGCATCGCGGCCGAGCCGGGGACCGACGACCAGTCCCATCAGCAGGTCGAGTGCCGCATCCCGGTCGAGCGGCGCATCGCAGACGATCCCGTGCGCGTCGGCAGCGCGACGCAGGTCCGCGACGCTCGCGCTCGCGCCGTCCACCCCCGCGTGGCGGCCGAGCGCGTCGGCGTAGGTCAGGCGTTCGGCGGCGCGCAGGGGGCGGTGCGGCGCGAGCAGGGCGGCGACCAGTGCCTCGACCTCGCTCATCAGGTCCCCGTCGGTCAGACCCGGCCGGTACCATTCGATCATCGTGAACTCGGGGTTGTGCCAGCGGCCGTGCTCTTCGTCGCGGAACACCTTGCCGATCTGGTAGATCGGGCCGGCGCCCGCGGCCAGCAGGCGTTTCATCGCGAATTCCGGCGAGGTCGCGAGGTACCGAGGCGCGTCGATGCCGCGGACCCGCGTCGACAGCGACTCGATCTGCGGATCGGTCGTGCCACCTGCGCCGAGGATCGGCGTGTCGACCTCGAGTACGCCGCGCTCGGCGAAGAACGCGCGCGCCCGGGCGAGCATCGCCGCGCGCGCCTCGAGCGTGCGGCGGGTCGCGGTCGGTCGCCAGTCTTCGGTCATCGGGCGACCCGGCCGATCGGCTGACCCATGCGCACCGGTATCCCGGCGCGGATCGCGGCCGAGAGCGCGACGCGCCCCGGTTCGAACAGCAGGATCACGGTCGAGCCCATGTTGAATCGGCCGCATTCGGCGCCCTTGGGCAGCACGACCGCGGCGTCGGGGAGTCGCACCGGGCCGCGCGGGCGGCGCGGCGCGATCTCGCCCGCCCAGACCGTCTCCATGCTGGCGACGTTCATCGCGCCGACCAGCACGAGCGCGAACGTGCCGACCCCGGAACCGTCGAACCGCGTGAGCACGCGCTCGTTGCGCGCGAACAGCCGGGGCACGTGGCGCGCGGTCGCCGCGTTCACGCTGAACAATCGGCCGGGCACGAACACGGTCTCGAGGAGCCGTCCGTCGCAGGGCATGTGGATCCGGTGATAGTCCCGCGGCGCGAGGTAGATCGTCAGGAACGTGCCGCGCTCGAAGCGTGCGCCCCAATCGCGATCGGCCAGCAATTCGCGCAGCGCATAGCGGCGCCCCTTCGCCTGCAGCAGCCGGTCGCCCTCGATCGGCCCGCACTCGCTCACGGTGCCGTCGACCGGACTGGCGACCGCGTCGGGTTCGGGCGCGATCGGGCGCGCGCCGGGGCGCAGAGCCCGCGTGAAGAACTCGTTGAAGCTGCCGTACGCGAACGGGTCGGGCTCGGCGGCGTCGGCGAGATCGACCGCGTAGAGGCCGCGGAACGCGCGGATCAGCAGATCCTTGAACCAGCGGGTGCGTACGCGAGTCGCCGTTCGCACGAGCGCCGACGATGCCCGCTTCGGCAACAGGTACTGCAGGGCCGCGAACGCGCGCGCCCTCATGCGCGGTCGGTGGCGGGCAGGCTACAATTCGGCATGCAACGATTATCGCACAGGCCGGCGGGCCGCCGTGCCGGCCAGACGGTCGGCGAGGCGATCGAGCACTGCGCTGCGGCGCTGCTCGCCGCCGGCGTGCACTTCGGTCACGGGACCGACAACGCGCGTGACGAGGCCGCCGAGATCGTGTTCTTCGCGGCCGGGATTGCGCACGCCCGCGGCGCTCGCGCGTACGCTCACGTGCTGCTTCCGGCCGCGCGCCGGCGCATCGCGCGGTTGCTGCGCCGGCGCATCGTCGAGCGGCTGCCCTTGCCGTACCTCACGCACCGCGCGTTCTTCGCCGGGCTCGAACTCTACGTCGACCGGCGCGTGCTCGTGCCGCGCTCGCCGATCGCGGAGCTCGTCGCGCAGCGCTTCGCCCCGTGGATCGACCCGCGTCGCGTGCGGCGGATCCTCGATCTCGGCACGGGTTCCGGGGCGATCGCGCTCGCCTGCGCGCGCGCGTTTCCCCGGGCGCGCGTGGATGCGGTCGACGTGTCGGCCGATGCGCTCGCGGTCTGTCGCCGCAACGTGCGCAGGCTCGGCCTCGAGCGGCGGGTCGAGGCGCTGCGCTCGGATCTGTATCAGGCCGTCGAGGGGCGCCGTTACGATATCATCGTCAGCAATCCGCCCTACGTCGGCGCGCGCGAGCTGCGCGGGCTTCCACCGGAATACCGGCACGAGCCGCGGATCGGGCTCGCGGCGGGCGCGGATGGCCTTGCGCTGGTGCGCCGGATCCTTGCGGGGGCGCGCGAGCACCTCGCCGAGGGGGGCATCCTGGTCGTCGAGGTCGGCAACAGCGAGTCTGCGCTACAGCGTGCATTCCCGCGAACCGGCTTCATCTGGCCGGCGTTCACGATCGGCGGCGGCGGCGTATTCTTGTTGCGGGATCAGGACATCTGACGGGTAGCGACGGCGTGGCAGGCAATACCTTCGGCAGGCTCTTCACGGTCACGACTTTCGGCGAGAGTCACGGGCCCGCGCTCGGCGGCGTGGTCGATGGATGCCCGCCGGGGCTCGAACTCGCCGAGGCCGACCTGCAGGCGGACGTGGATCGCCGCCGCCCCGGCACGTCGCAGTTCACCACCCAGCGGCGCGAAGCGGACCGAGTCCGCATCCTGTCCGGTGTCTTCGACGGGAAGACGACCGGTACCCCGATCGGCCTGCTGATCGAGAACGAGGATCAGCGCTCCCGGGACTACGAGAAGATCAAGGATCGGTTCCGGCCGGGCCACGCCGACTACACCTATCAGCAGAAATTCGGATTTCGCGATTACCGCGGCGGCGGGCGCTCGTCGGCGCGTGAAACGGTCGTGCGGGTCGCCGCGGGCGCGATCGCGCGCAAGTTCCTCGCGCAGCGGTTCGGCGTCCGGATCCATGGCTACCTCGCGCAGATCGGATCGATCGTCCTCGACCCGGTCGATCTCGCGAGCGCGCGTTCGAATCCCTTCTTCTGTCCCGATCCGGCGCGGCTCGGCGAGTTGGAGGCACTGATCTGGCAGCTGCGCGAGGAGGGCGATTCGATCGGTGCGCGCGTGACCGTGATCGCCGAGGGCGTGCCCCCGGGCTGGGGCGAACCCGTGTTCGATCGGCTGGACGCCGACATCGCGAGCGCGATGATGGGCATCAATGCGGTCAAGGGCGTCGAGATCGGCGCCGGCTTCGAGTCGGTCCGGCAGCGCGGCTCGGATCACCGGGACGAGATCACGCCGCAAGGGTTCGCATCGAACCATGCGGGTGGCGTGCTCGGCGGGATCTCCTCGGGGCAGCCGGTCGTCGTCAGCATCGCGCTGAAGCCGACCTCGAGCATCACCCGGCCGGCGCGTACGATCGACGTCGCCGGGCACGCGACCACGATCTCGACGACCGGCCGGCACGATCCGTGCGTCGGGTTGCGCGCGACACCGATCGCCGAGGCGATGCTCGCGCTCGTGTTGATCGACCACGCTCTTCGCCACCGGGCGCAGTGCGGCGACGTCGTGTCGCCGACGCCGGTGGTCACGGCGGGCCCGTGAGCGCTCGCGCAACTGCGCTGCGGATCGCGATCGTCGGCGCGGGCAGCTTGATCGGCGAGGCCCTGCGCGAGCGGATCGAGGCGGGGGCATTGCCCTGTGCGAGCCTCACGCTGCTCGAGGCCGCCGGATCGCTCGGCCGGATCGCGGCCCGCGGCGATGCGGCCCCGGCAGAGGGTGGGGCCGAGGCGTCGATCGGCGACGTGGATGCGTATGACTTCGGCGAGGCCGACCTCGTGTTCTTCTGCGCGCATGCGGCGATCGCGACGCGCCATGCGGCGACGGCGGCCGAGACGGCCTGGGTGATCGACGGCACGCACGCGCATCGCGATCGCCCGGACGTCGAACTCGTCGCCGCCGACGTGAACCCGCATGCGCTCGATCGGCTCGGGTCGCGCGGTCTCGTGGCGCTGCCCGGCAGCGCGAGCACGGCGCTCGCGACCGCGCTGGCGCCGCTGCATGCGCTCGGGGGACTCGTGCGAGTCGACGTCGCGACCTATCACGCGGTCTCGGGCGCGGGTCGGGCCGGAATCGACGGGCTCGCCGCCGATTCGATCGCACTGCTGTCCGGCAAGTCCCCGCGCAAGCGCCCATTCGGCGCGCAGATCGCCTTCAACGTGTTGCCGTTCGTCGGTGCGCTGGACGAGAAGGGGGTCAGCGACGAGGAGCGGCGGCTTGCCCAGGAGACCCGCCGCCTGCTCGGCGCGCCCGGGCTCGCGATCAACGTGACCGCGGTGCGGGTACCGGTATTCTTCGGGCACGGTCTCGCGGTCCACCTGCAGCTCGAGCGGTCGTTCGAACTGGCCGCCGCGATCGATGCGTTGAGGCGGGGCCCGGGTTTGCGCTGGATCGAGCCTGCGCAGGCCGATCCCGGGCCGACGCCGGCCGGGAGCGCGCTCGAACCGGATCATGTGGAGGTCGGCCGGGTGCGGATCGACGAGAGTCGTGATCGATCTCTAAATTTTTGGGTCGTGGCTGACAACGTACGCAAATGTGCGGCGCATAACGCAGTTTCGGTCGCCCAGATTTTGGTAAATAACGCGCGGTGAGCTATAGTCTGCCAGTTATGTAAAACCGGGCGTAATGAGTTCATAAGTTTGCGCAACTCGATGAACTTCTTATAAATAAATGCCGGTATTCTTGGAGTAGCAATGTCCACGAAGATGCCCCGTCTCTTGCTGATGGCATGCGTCGTTTGCCCGTCGATGTCGTGGGCGCTCGGACTCGGCGAGATTCACCTGCACTCGGCGCTCGGCGAGCCGCTCAGTGCCGACATCGACCTGATCGCGGCGACGCCCCGGGACCTGCGCGGCCTGCACGCGGAACTCGCGCCGATCGACGAATACCAGCGCTACGGGATCGGGCATCCGCCGTATCTCGGGACATTCCATTTCTCGATCGGGCAAGGGTCGAAGGGCCAACCGGTCCTGCGTGTCACCTCGAGCGATTCGATTCCGGATCCGTTCGTGACGTTCCTCGTCGAGGTCGATTGGGCCCGCGGCCGACTGATGCGCGAATACACGGTGCTGCTCGATCCACCGGTGTATGCCTCGGGGCAGAACGCGGAACCCCCGGCGCCGGTCGCGGTACCGCAGTCGGCCGCCGCGGCGCCGGCCGCGGCGCCGCCTCCGTCGACCGAGACCGAGACGGTTCCCGCGACCCGCGAGTCCGTCGCCCCCGCGGCCTCGGGAAGCCCGTCGGTCGCGCCGGCCCCCGGCTCGCGCCCGGGAACCGTGCGCGTCGCCGCCGGCGATACGCTGTCGCTGATCGCGCGCCGGCTCGGTGCGCAGGACACCGCGACGATCGATCAGACGATGCTTGCGCTGTATCGCACGAATCCGAACGCATTCGACGGCAACGTGAATCTGCTGCATCGCGGAGCCATCCTGCGCGTGCCGAGCGCCGATCGCATCGCGGCGCTGAACGAGCGCGACGCGATCGCGCAGATCGATCAGCAGATGAGCGCGTGGCGGGCGAACGCCGGTGCGTCGGTCGGCCATTTGCGCCTGGTGCCCCCGGCGGCGGCCGCAACCGGCCCCGGGGCGTCCGGCGGGGGCGGTGGCGGTTCGAGCGTACGGGCCGAGAACGCATCCCTGCGCGCGCAGGTGCAAAAGCTGCAGGCGCAGCTCACGAGCGCGCAACGGCTCGTGACCGTTCAGAATCAGGAACTCGCGGCGTTGCAGGCGAA
>JAJXYU010000272.1 GCA_021780395.1 Pseudomonadota bacterium | reverse complement strand
CGGCGCGACCTCGTCGCCCTCGCGGACGCCGATGCGCTCGCGCCGCTCGGTGGCGACCGGCATCGGGCGGCGTGGGCGGTCGGCGGGATCGAACGGGCGCTGCCGCTCTTGCCGCCGCAAACCGCGAGTGCCGAGGGCGTGCCGCTACTGCGGGCCCCGCGGGAGGGCGAGGCGATCGTCGCCGATTATGCGAGCGTCGGCCTGACGCTGCGGCGCCACCCGCTCGCATTGCTGCGCACCCGGCTCGCGGCGCGCGGCGCGGTGCCCGCCGAGACGCTCTGGGAGCGGTCGGATGGGGAGGCGGTCTGCACCGCCGGGCTCGTGATCACCCGGCAGCGGCCGGGCAGCGCGAGCGGCGTCACGTTCGTCACGCTGGAGGACGAGACCGGCCAGGCGAACCTGATCGTCTGGGAACGGGTCGCGACCGCGTACCGCGCCGCGCTCCTCGGCGCGCGGCTCCTCGAGGTCGCCGGCCGCGTGCAGCGGCAGGGCGACGTGCTGCACGTGATCGCACGGCGCCTCGGCGACCTCTCGCCGCTGCTCGGCGAACTCGTGGTCGCCTCCCGCGACTTTCACTGAGCGTCGCGTGGTGTCCCGATACTCGATGACGACGCGGTTGCAGTCGCCGTTTCGAAACGCCGACCCAGTTGCCACAACAGCACGACCGCGATGCCCATGACGAGTGCGCTCGCGTCCAGTGCCGCCGAGAGGGAACCCCAACGGTCGCTGAGCATGCCCACGACGAACGGACCCAGGCCGGGGCCGAACAAGGTCGTCGTGAAAAAATACGCGGCCGCGCCGGTGCCGCGATGCGCGCTCGGAATGAGGTCGAGACCGATCGCGGCGGCAAGACCCGTCCATGCACCGCCCGCGATGCAGAAGATCGCAAACGGTCTGAGGAAAGCGGTGAAGGTCGTTTGATGTACGGACCATCCGATCGCGACCGCTTCCGTTGCGACCGCCGCCAGCGCGGTCCACGCATACGCGGCCGCCCGCCGCCGTCGCCAACGATCCGCCACCGCCCCTCCGAGCAAGGCCCCGCAGATGCCGCCGATCACGAGAATGCCGCCCAGGTCGCGACCGTTCGTCCCGGGGTCGACGTGAAAGCGCCGTGCGGCGAACGGAAACAACCAGTAGCTCGCGGCATAGTCGACGAACAGGACGGCGGCGAACGCGATCACCCAGTGCCAAAAGAGCATCGCACCGAAGGTCGCGCGAAAGGCGGGCGGATCGTTGCGCCGCAGATCGGCGATCCATCGGATGCCGGCTGCCGTGCCGACACCGACCGCCAGCGGCACGCTCCAGCGCGTCGGCAGCCGGATCGGTAGCGCGACCACCACAGCCGCAGCCACCCACAGGATCCGCACGGTGACCGGCGACAACGGGTCGCCTCCGTCGCTCGCGCGTCGTTGCGACGAATCACCGGTCCGGGACGGACCGGTGATGAACACGCTGGCGAGCAGCCCGGGAACCGCCGCGACGCCCATCGCCAGCCGCCAGCCGTCGGGTATCGCATGGGCCGATGCCCACGCGAGCACGCTCCCGCCGACGATCGCGGCCGCGCCGGCGCCGAGGTACGCGCTCGCGAACAAGGCGCCGGCGACTCGTCCGAATCCGGCGGCGGACGCCCACTCGCCGATCAGCGAAACCGCCGCGGCGGTCGCGACGGCTTCTCCGATCGCGACGGCGGCCCGCGTGAGCAGCAGGGTCGCGAAGCCGTTGGCCAATGCCGCGCCGAGCGCCGCGAGCGACCAGAGGAGCGCGCCCACCCGGACCATCGTCACACGGTTGCGGCGATCCGCCAGCGTGCCGAAGTACAGACCGAGCAACGCGAACACCAGCGCGAATGCGCTGCCGGTCAGTGTCCCGAGTTGCGCGTCGCGCAATGCGAAGCTGTGCTTGATGGACTGCGCGAGAATCGCCGGCAGCTGGCGATTGAAATGCAGACCGGCATAGGTTCCGCACAGCGCGATCAACTGGCGCCGGTGCGTCGCGGAATCGCTCACGAACGGTCGCTCACGTGGTCCGTCGCCAGGGCATGCGGATGCTGCTTGCCGTTTGCCGAGTGGAATGGGTCTCGCTGCGGCGATCATTGCCGACCGTCCGGTGAACTGTCCAGTTCTCCGGGGAGGGCCGATTGGCGATCGGACGGAGTCGCCTCGGGCCACGACCCGAAGGCCCGTGAGCCAGCGCCGCGGCCGAACCCTAGGCCCGATGCCGATGGGCCGGCGTAACACCGCGTTCCGCGAACGCCCAACGGTCCCTCACTGGGCGTCGTCGATCCGCTCGAGGCTCAAGCCCCGGGTCGACGGCCCGAACAGCGCGACCGAGAGAATCGCGACCAGCATCGCGCCCGCGATGAACGCGGCGACCGCGGGCACGCCGCCCGCGCGCAGGAAATAGTCGACCGCGAGGCCGCTGAACGCCGCCGCGAGCCGGCTCCAGGAGTACACGAACCCGACCGCGCGCGCGCGGATCGAGGTCGGATAGAGCTCGGCCTGGTAGTTGTGGAACGCGTAGGACATCACGTTCGCGGCGAGCGTGAACACGACCCCGATCGCGATCAGCGCCACCGGGTCCGTCACGCGCGCGAACGCCGCGATCGCGATCCCCATCACCGCGAGCGCGGCGACGATCTGCGTGCGCCGCTCGAGGCGGTCCGCGAACAGCGCACCGACCGCCGGTCCGATCGGCTGCGCGATCGCGATGATGAACGAGTACTCCAGGCTGTGCGTGACCGTGATCCCGCGCGCGATCAGCAGCGTCGGGACCCACGCGTTGAAGCCATAGAAGCCGATCACCTGCGCGGCGTTGAACACCGACAGCATCAGCGTGCGACCGCGGTGCCGCCGGTCGAACAGGCGCGCCGCGGGAGCCTGCGCATCGGCCGCGGCCCGAGGGTGGGCGGCAGCAGGCGCCGCCGCCGGAGCGATCGCCGTGGCGGGCGGCACGACTCCCGAGCGTCGCTCGAGGTCGGCGACGATGCGCTCGGCGCGCTCGATCTCGCCGTGCAGCGCGAGCCAGCGCGGGCTCTCCGGGATCCCGCGCGCGAGCGCGAGCACCACGAGCGCGCCCGCCGAGCCGATCAGCACGACGATTCGCCAGCCGTCGATGCCGTCGACCCGGTGCGGCACGAGCAGCCACGCGAGCAGCGCGACGATCGGCACCGCGGTGAAGCTCACGACCTGGTTCAGCGAGAACGCGCGGCCGCGATAGGGCGCGGGCACGAGCTCGGACACGTAGGCATCGATCGTCACGAGCTGCACGCCGAAGCCCACGCCCGCAATGAAGCGCCACAGGTCGATCGCCTCGCCGCTGCGCTGAAACGCCATGATCGTCGTGCACGCGACGTACCACACGAGCGACCCCAGGAACACGCGTTTGCGGCCGAGCCGGTCGGCGGCGGTGCCGAGCGCGACCACGCCGACCCACAGGCCCGCGAAGGTCGCGAACACGAACGTCCCGAAGCCGGCGACGCCGATCGGCATGAGCGTCGCGAACAGCCCGAGACTCGCCGGCGTGAACAGGCCACTGTGCACCATCCCGGGCGCGACGTACGCGGTGAAGAAGAGGTCGTAGTACTCGAACACGCCGCCCGCCGAGATCAGCAGCACGATCGTCCAGATCGCGCGCGAGGGCGGGAGCCGGTCGAGCCGCGCGGCGATCGCCGCGTGCGCCGCCGCGTGCGTGGCGGGTGCGGCGGCGGCCGGATCGCGGTCGGTCGAAGGGGCGCTCATGCGGGGCTTGGGTCCTCGTGGGTCGGGAGCGTGTCCCGCGCGAATCTACGCGTCGACGGCGGGGGCCGCAAATCCGGCGCGACGCCGGCCGTGGTCCGGCGCCGCGAATGCCGGTATAGTCGGACGCTTGGCGCTATCCATCGAACATCGGTCGATCGACTGGATTCCCGAGCACGATCGACACGGCCGCATCCGCGACCAGGTCACGTTCTGGTTCCTCGGCAATTTCCATTTCTTCACGCTCTCGATCGGCTTCGTCGGCCCGAGCTTGGGGTTGGGCTTCGGCTACACCACGCTCGCGGGCGCGCTCGGGATCCTGTTCGGCACGGTGTTCGTCGCGTTCCACGCCTCGCAGGGCCCGGAGCTCGGGCTCCCGCAGATGATCCAGTCGCGGGCGCAGTTCGGCTACCGCGGCGTGGTGCTGGTGCTGCTCGCGACGCTCGTGATGTTCATCCTGTTCAATGTGGCGGACCTCGTGCTGATGGCGCATGGTCTCGCCGCGATGCTCGGCTGGGGATCCGCGCCGGTGATCCTGGGCGCGACCGCGATCGCGATCCTGATCGCGGTGCTCGGCCACGACTGGCTGCACCGGATCTTCCGCTGGTGCTTCTGGATCTGCCTGCCGCTCTATCTCGCGGTCAGCGTCGCGATCGCGATCGGGCACGTGCCGGCCGCGCACCCGCCGAGCGGCGGCTTCGCGTGGCCGGCGTTCATCGCGCAGTTCGCCGCGAGCGCGGGCTACAACCTCACCTACGCGCCGTCGATCTCCGACTACTCGCGCTACCTGCCGCGCAGCACCCGCCCCGGCCGGCTGATCGCCGCGGTGTTCGCGGGCGCGACCTCCTCGGCGATCTGGCTGATCGCGCTCGGCGCGTGGCTCGCGACCCGGCTCGGTGCGGCCGACGGGCTGCTCGCGCTGCACGACGCGGGCAACGCGCTGTTCACGGGGTTCGGCGTCACGCTCGGGCTCGCGTCGGTCGCCGCGCTGGTCGCGACGATGGGCCTGAATGCGTACAGCGGGATGCTGACCGTGGTCACCGCGGCGAACTCGCTGTTCGGCCTGCGGCCGAGCTTTCGGCTGCGGATCGGCGCAATCCTCGCGCTCGCCGCGGCCTGGAGCGCGGTCGCGTTCGCGCTGTCGATGGACGCGATCGGACTGCTGTTCGCGACCCTGACGGTGATGTTCTACCTGCTGGTGCCGTGGACCGCGGTGAACCTGACCGATTACTTCTTCGTGCGCCGCGGCCGCTACGCGATCACGGACCTGTTCGACCCGCGCGGGATCTATGGCGCGTGGGGCTGGCGGGGGCTCGTGCCGTACATCGCGGGGTTCGCCGTGACCTGGCCGTTCTTCGTGCTGCCCGGGATCTACGTGGGTCCCGCCGCGCGCGCGCTCGGCGGCCTCGACGTCGGCTGGCTCGCGGGGCTCCTGGTCTCGGGCGGCAGCTACCTGTGGCTCAGCCGCTCGTTCGACCCGGCGACCGAGCGGGCCGCGATCGCCGCGAGCGAACGGGTGCTCGCCCGCGGTGGCCCGACCGGCTGAGGCGCGCCGGGCTCAGCCGTCGAGGTCGGCGGCGGCGGGGATCCACCATCCGCGGCCGCGGGGCGTCTCGACGTACTCCGGCCAGCGATAGTCGATCGGCGGCGCGAAATCCGGCGGCAGGAGCGGGTCGATCCGCCGCTCCCCGCCGGTGCGCTCCGCGAATTCCCGGCGCGCCGCCTCGCGCACCGCCGCGTCCGTCAGCACGTCGAGGAGCGTCGCCGCGATCGTCTTGCCGGCGACCTGGACCGTCGGGTCGATGCACGGCGCGAGTCCGCCGAGCGCGTTCGCGACCCAGGGCGGGTAGCCCGGGTGTCCGGGCGGGGTCTTTAGCATCGGCCGGGCGACGTACAGGCGCACGGTCGGCGCGTACCAGGTCATCTCGACGTAATCGTCCGAGGTCCAGTTCGTCTGCCAGGCCGGCATCTGCGTGCGCAGCTCGCGTTCGGCCTCGCGCGGATCGATCAGCCGCTCGCAGGCCGGCAGGAACGGCGAGTCCATCGGTTCGATCGAGAGCTTGCGCTGGATCTCGCGCGCGAGTCGCCGCGCCTCCTCGTCGTAGCGCGGTGGGCCGACCTCGGCGAGGTTGCGGTACGCGAGGTCCGCGAGCACGTGGTTCGCGACTCCCGGGCGGGTGCGCGACACCCAGCGCTTCACGACCCGGCAGTGCGCGGTCGCGGCGGCGTGGTCGGCATTGCGGTCGAGCACCTCGAGGATCGCATTCGCCATCCCGAGATCCGGCGTGCGCCACGCATAGACGATCTGCGCGAGCTGTGCGGGGAGGTTGTCCGCGGTCGCCTGGCCGGCGCTCAGGATCGCCTCGTTCAACGACCAGCCGCCGGTATGCGCGAGCATCGACTCGAGCGTCGCCTTGCCGAGCGAGAACATCGTGAACAGCGCGACGTTCGCGCCCGGCGCGCGCGCCGCGGAGTGCGCCGCCGGGATCGGGCTGTCGCCCGCGGCCTGCGCCCAGGTCTCCGGCGCGTCGCACACAAAGGAATACACCCGGCTCGCATACGCGCCGCAGTGCGTGTCCCAGCGGGTCGTATTGCACAGCGGGAGCATGTAGAACGGGTGATAGCTCACGATCGCATCGATCCCGTCGTAGTAGCCACGCAGGCCGTGCACGAGCTTCGAGCCCTGTACCTTCTCGGCCGGTTCGCCGAAGAACCGCAAGGTCCCGCCGATCCCGTGCGCGCGCATCGCGGCCTGGGCCGCGAGGATCCCGGCGAGCGCGCCGATCCCGAGGGCGGAGTGCGGATCGGTGTGCCCGGGCGCGTGCGAGGAGAGCCCCGCGCGCGGCGCGCGCTCGGTCGCCGCCGCCTGGCAGTTGCCCGGTACCGCATCGTATTCGGCGTAGCCCGCGACGGTCGCGCCAGGGCCGTTCGACCAGCGCGCCGCGAACGCGGTCGGCATCCCGCCGCTCCCGGCCTCGACCTCGAAGCCCGCCTCGCGCAGGCGCTCGACGAACCACTCGGCGGAGCGGTACTCCCGCCACGCCGGCTCCGCATACTCCCAGATCGTCCGGTGCCACTCGGACAGGGTCGCGCGATGGTGTTCGATCCAGTCGAAGGCGGTGCGCTTGAAGCTCACGGGGTCACTCCGATGCCGCACCCTGCAGGGCACGACGGGCGCGGTGTCAGCGCGCCTTTTTCCTCTTCCTGTGGGGCTTGTCGGCGTCGCCGTCGCCGCCGATCTCGTAGTCGTCGAAGTCGCTGAGGAGCTCCGCGGTGCGCCGCTCCTCCATCACCCGCTCGAGGCGTCGCCACGCGGGCTCGCCGCCCTTCGGGCCACGGCGTCGCTGCGACTCGACGTCGCGGATGATGTGCTCGACGTCCTCCTCGCCGCCGACTTCCGTTCCCTCGCCGTCCTCTTCCTCGAACTCGTCGGATTCGGGCTTCTCGGTCATGGGATCGGGACCTTGCGATGATCGATCGTCACGCGCGCGTTTGTATCCCAAAACGCGGCGCGCGTGCAATACCTCGGCGGCTACTTGACGAGATCGTTGAGCTCGAATATCGGCAGGAGCAATGCGATCACGATGAACATCACGATCGCGCCCATGAAGACGACCATGAACGGCCCGAGCAGGTTCGTCATCGTCGCGATCAGCCCGTCCATCTCGCGCTCCTGATTCACCGCCGCCCGCTCGAGCATGTTCTCGAGCTCGCCGCTCGCCTCGCCGCTCGAGATCAGATGGATCATCATCGGCGGGAACAGCTTGTGCACCGCGAGCGACTTGCCGATCGGCGCGCCCTCGCGCACCCGTGCTGCGGTGTCGAGCACCGCCTGCTTCATCGGCTGGTTGTTCACCACGTCGGCCGCGATCCGCAGTGCCTCGAGCACCGGCACCGCGCTCGCGGTCAGGATGCTCAAGGTGCGCGCGAAGCGTGCGGTGTTCAAGCCCCGGATCAGTTTGCCCGCGAGCGGCACGCGCAGCAGGAAGCGGTCGAAGCGCAGCCGTGCGTCGGGGCGCTTGACCCAGCGCGCGAACCCATAGCCCGCGGCGCCGATCGCCGCGAGACCGACGATCCAGTAGTGGCGCACCACGTGGCTCGCGCCGATCAGGATCCGCGTCGCGAGCGGCAGCTGCGTGTGCTCGGACTGGAACACCGCGACGACCTGCGGGACCACGTAGGCGAGCAGGAACGAGACGATCGCGAACGACAGCACCACGAGCACGATCGGATAGACGAGCGCGTTGCCGACTTCCTGGCCCATCGCCTGGCGCGACTCGGTGAAGTCGGCGAGCCGCTCGAGCACGTGATCGAGGCGCCCCGACTGCTCGCCGGCCGCGACCGTCGCGCGGTAGATCTCGGGGAACGCCTGCGGAAAGTCGCGGAAGCCGTCCGCGAGCGGGTGACCCTCGACGACCTTGCTGCGCACGCCGAGCACGATCCGCTGCACGCGCGGCTTCTCGGTCTGCTCGGCGACCGCCTGGAGCGACTCGTCGAGGGGGAGGCCCGAGCGCACCAGGGTCGCGAGCTGGCGGGTCAGCATCGCGAGGTCGAGCTGGGATATCCCGCGGCGCATCAGCGGATGCGCGCGGCCGCGCTTGTGCTCGCTCTGGGTGGCCTCCTGGATCTGCACCGGGAGGAGCTGGCGGTCGCGCAGCAGCTGGCGCACGTGCTTCGGCGTGTCGCCCTCGATCAGCCCGCGTCGCTCCTTGCCGTCGGCGTCGAGCGCGGTGTACTCGAACGCGCCCATCAATCCTCGCGGGTCACGCGCAGCACTTCCTCGAGCGTCGTCTCGCCGGCGAGCACCTTGCGGCGGCCGTCGTCGCGGATCCCCGGCCCGCGGGTGCGGGCATAGCGCTCGAGTTCCTGCTCGGAGGCGCCGTCGTGGATCATCGCGCGCATGTGATCGTCGACCGCGATCAGCTCGTAGATCCCGGTCCGGCCGCGGTAGCCGCTCCCGGGCTCGCTGCTCGGGCGACAGATCTCCACGGGACCGGCGGTCTCGCCGAGGTTCAGGAGCCGCCGCTCGTGCTCGCCCGCGAGGAAACGCTCCTTGGTCTCGGGGTTCAGCGAGCGCACGAGCCGCTGCGCGAGCACGCCGATCAGGCTCGAGGACAGCAGGAACGGCTCGATCCCCATGTCGCGCAGGCGCGTGACCGCGCCGACCGCGGTGTTCGTGTGGAGCGTCGAGAGCACGAGGTGGCCGGTGAGGCTCGCCTGCACCGCGATCTGCGCGGTCTCGAGGTCGCGGATCTCGCCGACCATCACGACGTCGGGGTCCTGGCGCAGGATCGCCCGCAGCCCGCGCGCGAAGGTCATCTCGACCTTGGTGTTCACCTGCGTCTGGCCGATCCCGTCGATGTAGTACTCGATCGGGTCCTCGACCGTCATCACGTTGCGGGTGTTGTCGTTGATCCGCTCGAGCGCCGCGTACAACGTCGTCGTCTTGCCCGAGCCGGTGGGGCCGGTGACCAGGATGATCCCGTGCGGCTTGTGGATGATCTCGTCCATCAAGGCCTGGGTGGCCGGATCCATGCCGAGCGAGGTGAGCTCGATCCGACCGGCCTGCTTGTCGAGGAGTCGCAGCACGACCCGCTCGCCGTGTCCCGACGGCAGCGTCGAGACGCGCACGTCGACCGCGCGTCCCGCGATCCGCAGGCTGATCCGGCCGTCCTGCGGCAGGCGGCGCTCGGCGATGTCGAGCTTCGACATCACCTTGATGCGCGAGACCACGAGCGGTGCGACCGCGCGCTTGGTCTGCAGCACCTCGCGCAGCACCCCGTCGACGCGGAACCGGATCACCAGACGGTTCTCGTACGGCTCGATGTGGATGTCGGACGCGTTCTCCTTCACCGCCTGGGTGAGGAGCGCGTTGATCAGCCGGATGATCGGTGCCTCGTCGTCGCTCTCGAGCAGGTCCGAGGACTCCGGGATGTCCTCGGCGAGGTGCGCGAGGTCCTCGTCGCCGTCGAGCCCCTCGAGCATCTGCATCGCGGCGCCCGAGCCCGACTCGTACGCCGCGCGCAGCAGCGCATCGAACGTCTCCGCCGGCACGCGGGTGAGCTTCAGCGGCCGGCCGACGAACCGACGCACCTCGGCGAGCGCGAGCGGGGTCGCGCCCGGCCGGTAGACCGTGTCGGCGACGCCGTCGACGACCCCGCGCACGAGCACGCCGTGGCGCTTCGCGAACGGGAACGCGAGCAGCGTCGCGGCGGGTGGCGGGACGCTCGCCGCCCCGGCGGGGGCGCCCCCACCGGTCACGGTGGGATCGGCGCTCATGGCGGGCTGGCGGGCGCCGCCGAGGCCGGCGGCACCGTCGAGGCGGGCGGCACCGTCGAGGCCGGC
>JAJXYU010000084.1 GCA_021780395.1 Pseudomonadota bacterium | reverse complement strand
GGCTCGATCACCTCGCGCATGATCCGCGCGTGCAGCGCCGGGGTCACGACCGGCGCCGGCGAATACGCGCCCATCCCGCCGGTGTTGGGTCCCCGATCGCCGTCGTCGCGGCGCTTGTGGTCCTGCGCGGTTGCGAGGGGAAGCGCCGCGAGTCCGTCCGCGGTCACGATGAAGCTCACTTCCTCGCCTTCCAGGAACTCCTCGACGACGATCGATTCGCCGGCCGCGCCGAACGCGCCGTTCAGCATCCGGGCCGCGGCGTCGACGGCCTGCGCGTGCGTGTCGCAGATCACGACGCCCTTGCCGGCCGCGAGGCCGTCGGCCTTGATCACCAGCGGCAACCGCCAGCGACGCAGGACCTCGGGATCGAAGTCCTCGCGGGTGAACGAACGATACGCGGCCGTCGGGATGCCGTGGCGCGACAGGAACGCCTTGGTGTATGCCTTGGAGCCTTCGAGCCGCGCCGCGGCGCGGGTCGGTCCGAAGCAGGCGAGTCCGTCGGCCGCGAACCGATCGGCGATACCGGCGACCAGCGGTCCCTCCGGGCCGACGATGGTCAGGTCGATGCGCTCCCGCGCCGCGAACGCGGCGAGCGCATCGACGTCGTCCGCGGCGATCGCGGCGTTGCGCACCTTCGGTTCGAGCGCGGTGCCGGCGTTGCCGGGCGCGACGTGGACGAGATCGACCCGCGTCGACTGCGCGCATTTCCATGCCAGCGCGTGTTCGCGCCCTCCGCCGCCGACGACCAGGATCTTCATCCGGGATCCTAGTGACGAAAGTGGCGAATGCCGGTGAAGACCATCGCAATCCCGCGCTCGTCGGCCGCGGCGATCACGTCCGCATCCTGCTTCGATCCGCCCGGTTGGATCACCGCGGTGATCCCGAATTCGGCGATCGTCTCGAGGCCGTCGCGGAACGGAAAGAACGCGTCCGACGCGACCGCGCCGCCCTCGCAGGACAATCCCGCGTCGCGCGCCTTCATCGCGACGATCCGGCTGCTCACCACGCGGCTCATCTGGCCTGCGCCGATGCCGATCGTCGCGCGATCCTTCACGCAGACGATCGCGTTCGACTTCACGAACTTCGCGACCCGCCATGCGCACAGCAGATCCTCGATCTCGGCCGGGGTCGGCGTGCGTCGGGTCACGACGCGCAGGTCCGCGCGCGCGATCCGCGCCTCATCGCGCGTCTGGGCGAGCAGTCCCCCGGTCACGCTGCGGTACTCGAGGCGCTGCGCGACCGCTCGTCCGACGTCGCCGACCTGCAGCACGCGGACGTTCTCCTTGCGCTCGAGCAGCGCGGCGGCCGCGGGGTCGATCTCCGGGGCGAGGATGACCTCGACGAACTGCCGATCGGCGATCGTTCCGGCGGTGGCGGCGTCGAGCCTGCGGTTGAAGGCGATGATGCCGCCGAACGCCGAGGTCGGATCGGTGCGATACGCGCGCTCGTAGGCGTCGAGCAGGTCGGCCGCGACCGCGACCCCGCAGGGATTGGCGTGCTTCACGATCACGCAGGCCGGCTCCGCGAACTGCCGCACGCACTCGAGCGCGGTATCGGCGTCGGCGAGGTTGTTGTACGAGAGCGGCTTGCCCTGCAGTTGAGTCGCCGATGCGACCGATGCGCCGATCGCGCGCGGATCGGCGTAGAACGCCGCCTGTTGATGCGGGTTCTCTCCGTACCGCAGGTCGAGCCGCTTGCGGAACGACAGGTTCAAATCCGCCGGGAAGCTCTCCGGCCCGGCGCCGATCGTATCGGCGAAATACGCCGACACCATCGCGTCGTACTGGGCGGTGTGCGCGAACGCCTTGGCCGCGAACCGCTGGCGCATCGGCAGCAACGTCCCGCCGTGGTTCGCGGCGATCTCGTCGAGCAAGGCCCGATAGTCGGCCGGATCGACGACGACGGTCACCGCCGCGTGGTTCTTCGCCGCGGCCCGGACCATCGCCGGACCTCCGATGTCGATGTTCTCGACCGCCTCGTCGTAGCTGCAGCCGGGACGGGTGACGGTGGCTGCGAACGGATAGAGGTTCACCACGAGCAAGTCGATCGGCTCGATCCCGTGATCGCGCATCACCGCGTCGTCGATGCCGCGGCGCCCGAGCAAGCCGCCGTGGATGCGCGGATGCAGGGTCTTCACTCGCCCGTCCATGATCTCCGGGAAGCCGGTGTGCTCGGCCACTTCCTTGACCTGGACGCCGTGTTCCGCGAGGAGCTTCGCGGTGCCTCCGGTCGACAGCAGCTCGACGCCGCGCTCCCGCAGCGCCCGCGCGAACTCGACGATGCCTTGCTTGTCGGAGACGCTGATGAGCGCGCGGCGGATCGTCGTCAACACGGGCGGGTCACTCGCCGATGCCGAGCTCTCGCAGCTTCTTGCGAAGCGTGCCGCGGTTGATCCCCAAGATCGTCGCCGCGCGGCTCTGATTGCCCTGCACGTGATCGAGCACCACCTTGAACAGCGGTTCTTCGACCTCGCGCATCACCAGTTCGTACAGCCGGGCGGGCTTGTGTCCGTTCAGCGTCTCGAAGTACGACTGCAGCGCCTCTGCGGCCTGTGTTCGCAACGGGACGCCCTTGCCATTGACCTTGAGATCCCGTCCGT
>JAJXYU010000013.1 GCA_021780395.1 Pseudomonadota bacterium | reverse complement strand
CACGCGGAAGCGCGGCGCCGCGGGGTTCGTCAGCGGCCCGAGCAGGTTGAACACCGTGCGCACCCCGAGCGCGCGACGCACCGGCGCGATCACGCCCATCGCCGGATGGAAGTACGGCGCGAACAGGAACGTGAACCCGGTTCGTTCGAGACAGCGCGCGGCGCGATCCTCGTCGAGCGGAAGCTTCAGCCCGAGCGCCTCGATCACGTCGGCGCTGCCGCAGCGGCTCGATACCGACCGGTTGCCGTGCTTGACCACGGGCAGGCCGCACGCCGCCGCCAGCAGCGCCGCGCCGGTCGACAGATTGAGGCTCCCCGAAGCGTCGCCGCCCGTCCCGACGATGTCCACCGCGTCGACCGGCGAGGGCAACATCGGCCGACGTGCGAGCGAGCGCATCGCGCGCGCGAAGCCGCGCAGTTCGTCGGCGGTGACCCCCTTCGCGCGCAAGGCCGCGAGCACCGCCCCCGCGAACGCGGGCGGAGTCTGCGGCTCGGCGAGCGCCGCGAGCAGCTCGACCGCTCGCGCCTCGTCGAGGTCGCGCCGGTCGAGCAGCGCCTCGAGCATCTCTCGTGCGCTCGACACCGTCAGCCCTTCAGGAAATTCGCCATGATCCGCGGGCCTTCGGGGGTGAGCACGCTCTCGGGATGGAACTGCACGCCCTCGATTGGCAGCGTCTTGTGGCGCACGCCCATGATCTCGCCCTCGGCGGTGCGCGCGCTGACCTCGAACGCGTCCGGAAGCGTCGCCGGCTCGGCGATCAGCGAGTGATACCGACCCGCGGCGAAGCCCTGCGGAACGCCCGCGAACACGCCGCGTCCGTCGTGCGAGACCGGCGAGACCTTGCCGTGCATCAGACGACCCGCGCGCACGACCCGCCCCCCGAACGCCTCGACGAGCGCCTGGTGGCCGAGACAGACGCCGAGGATCGGGCGACGGCCCGCGAACGCCTCGATCATCGCGAGCGACACACCGGCCTCGCGCGGCGTGCCCGGTCCCGGCGAGATCACCAGGTGACTGTGATCCATCGCGAACGCCTCGTCGACGCGGATCGCGTCGTTGCGGCGGACGTCGACCTCGGCCCCGAGCACGAGGAACGCCTGCACCAGGTTGTAGGTGAACGAGTCGTAGTTGTCGATCAGCAGCAGCTTCACGGCATTCATGGTCACAACCCCTCCGCGGCGAGCGCCAGCGCGCGACGCAGCACCGCGCTCTTCGCGAGCACCTCTTCGTATTCGGCGCGCGGCACGCTGTCGGCGACGATCCCGCCGCCGGCCTGGTAGCTGTACCGATCCCCGCGGAACACCAGGGTGCGGATCGTGATCGCCTGGTCCATGTCGCCCTGCCGCCCGAAATAGCCGACCGTGCCGCCGTAGAGCTCGCGGCCGACCGGCTCGAGCTCGTCGATGATCTGCATCGCGCGCACCTTCGGTGCGCCGACCAGGGTGCCCGCGGGGAACGTCGCCGCGAACAGATCGAACGCATCGTGGCCGGGCGCGAGTCGCCCGCCGACGCCGCTGACGATGTGCATCACGTGGCTGTAGCGCTCGATCACCCGGTAGGGGTCGACCGCGACGGTGCCCGCGACCGCGACCCGCCCGAGATCGTTGCGCGCGAGATCGACGAGCATCACGTGCTCGGCGTTCTCCTTCGGGTCGGCACGCAGCTCGGCCTCGAGCGCGGCGTCGCGCGCCGGATCCTCGCCGCGCGGCCGGGAGCCCGCGATCGGGCGCAGCTGCGCGACGCCTCGGTGCAGCTTCACGAGCGCCTCGGGGGAGGATCCGACGACGGTGAGATCGCCGAGTTCGCAGAAGAACATGTAGGGCGACGGATTGAGCAGCCGCAGCGCCCGGTACACCTCGAACGGCGCCAGCGAACACTCGCCCTCGAATCGCGACGACAGCACCAGCTGGTACACGTCGCCGGCGGCGATGTGCGCCTGCGCTCGGCGCACCCCGTCCGCGTGCGCCGCCTCGCTCAGGGATGGGGTCGCCGGCGAGAAGCGGCCGCCGGCGTTCGCGCCCGGCACCGCGCCCCGCAATGCGGCGACGACCTCGCGCCGCAACGCCTGCCGCTCCGACTCGCTGCCGTCGTGCAATAGCGCGACGCCGCGCGTCAGGTGATCGAAGACCAGCAGCGATTTCGGCGCAACGTAGTGCGCGTGCGGGACGGCGGTCGCGTCGAGGCGGCGACCCGGCAAGTGCTCGAAGTAGCGGACCGCGTCGTAGGCGGTGTAGCCGACGAGACCGCCGGACAAGGGCACGCCCGGCAGCTCGGGCTTCGGCTGCGGCGCCGCGGCGAGCGCGGTGCGCAACGCGTCGAGGAACTCCCGCTGCGAGCGCGGGCGCGGCGCACGCGCCTCGCCGATCGCGACGCCGGCCGCGTCGATCCGCACCTCGAGACAGTCCCCGAAGCCGATGAACGAATAGCGCGCGAGGCGCTCGCCGCCCTCGACGCTCTCGAGCAGGAACCGGGGCCGGAACGGAGCCAGTTTCAGATAGGCCGAAACCGGGGTGTCGAGGTCGGCGGCGATGTCGAAAGGCGCTTGCATGTGCGATGTCCCGCATCGAAATCCATGGGCAACAAAAAACCCATCACCGGCT
>JAJXYU010000096.1 GCA_021780395.1 Pseudomonadota bacterium | reverse complement strand
TGCGGGAGTTCGTGTTCTCCTCGACCGCGGCCGTTTACGGGATCCCGGCGGAGGGCGTCGCCGACGAGGACACGCCGACCGCGCCGATCAACGCGTACGGGACCTCGAAGCTCATGAGCGAGTGGATGCTGCGCGACGTTGCGGCGACCGGTGCGCTGCGCTACGTGGCGCTGCGCTACTTCAACGTCGCGGGCTCGGACCCCGAGGCCAGGATCGGTCAGGCGACGCCCGGCGCGACCTTGCTCACGAAGGTCGCGTGCGAGGCGATTGTCGGCAAGCGCCCGGGGGTCGCGATCTATGGGACCGACTATGCAACGCCGGACGGTACCGGGGTGCGCGACTACATTCACGTGGTCGACCTCGCCGCCGCCCACGTCGATGCGCTGCGTTACCTGCGGGGCGGGGGCAGTTCGGTCACCTTGAATTGTGGCTACGGTCACGGGGTGTCGGTGCGCGAGCTGTTGGCGATGGTCGAGAAGGTCGCGGGTCAGAGACTCGCGATCCGCGAGGAGCCGCGCCGTGCGGGTGACCCGCCGTATCTAGTTGCGCGCGCCGAGCGCATCCGCCGGGTGCTCGGGTGGACGCCGAAGTTCGACGATCTCGAGCAGATCGTCCGCCATGCGCTCGCGTGGGAGCGGCGTCTACAGGCGCAGCCGTGGGGATGAGCGCTTGCGAGCGACGTGCCGCGCGTCGTGAAGGACTGTTGCACGGCGAAGCTCGACGGGGACGCGTGGGAGGATCATCGGTGCCGAATCTTCGAAATTGCCGCATCGGCATCATCGGCTTGGGCTATGTCGGGTTGCCGCTCGCGGTCGAATTCGGCAAGCACCTGCGCGTCGTCGGGTTCGATCTCAAGGCGGACCGCATCGAGGAATTGCGCGCAGGGCAAGACCGCACCCTCGAGGTGTCGTCGGCCGACCTCGCGGCAGCGACTCGGCTCGAGTTCACGACCGAGTTGCGTGACCTGAAATCTTGCCGGGTTTACATCGTCACGGTGCCGACCCCGATCGACGCCTTCAAGCGCCCCGATCTCGCGCCGTTGATTTCGGCCAGCGCGAGCGTCGGTAAGGTCCTCAAGAAAGGCGACGTGGTCGTGTACGAGTCCACCGTGTATCCGGGGTGCACGGAGGAGGTTTGCGTCCCGATCCTCGAGCGCGAGTCCGGGCTCGTGTTCAACCGCGATTTCTTCGCAGGCTACAGCCCCGAGCGCATCAATCCGGGCGACAAGGAACATCGCCTGACCACGATCAAGAAGGTGACCTCCGGTTCGACGCCGGCGACCGCGGATTTCGTCGATGCGTTGTACCGGTCCATCGTGACCGCCGGAACCCATCGGGCCTCCTCGATCAAGGTCGCCGAGGCGGCCAAGGTCATCGAGAACACCCAGCGCGACGTGAACATCGCGCTGATCAACGAGCTCGCGATGATCTTCGCCCGACTCGGGATCGACACCGAAGAGGTACTGCGCGCCGCCGGCTCGAAATGGAACTTCCTGCCGTTTCGCCCGGGCCTCGTCGGTGGGCATTGCATCGGAGTCGATCCCTATTACCTCACCCACAAGGCGCAGGAGATCGGCTACCACCCGGAGATGATCCTCGCCGGCCGGCGGCTCAACGATTCGATGCCGACGTACGTCGCCGGCGAGATCGTGAAGCTCATGACCCGCAAGCGCATCCAGGTGAACGGCGCGCGGGCGATCGTGCTCGGGATCACGTTCAAGGAGAACTGCCCCGATATCCGCAATTCCAAGGTCGTCGATCTGGTGCGGGAATTGCAGCGCTACGGCGTCGCCGTCGACGTGCACGACCCGTGGGCGGATTCGCGGGAGTGTCGGCACGAGTATGGGATCCGCCTGACCCGTGCCCCGAAAAAACGCCACTACGACGTCGCGGTGCTCGCCGTGGCCCATCAGGAATTTCGCACCGGCGGTGTACAGCGCGTGCGGGGCCTGTGTCGCAAGAATCACGTGCTCTACGACATCAAGCACAGCTTTCCGGCAGCGGAGATGGATGGCCGGCTGTGAGGGGTCGCGGCCGATCTCGCTCGCATGGCTTGGCCGTAGCCGCTGTCACGGCCGGCGCGTCCGTGATTCCTCGAGCTTACTTCACGGAATGATCGGGGAAGTGAAAAAAGCGATGGTCGTTGCGCTCGTCACGCTCGGTTTCGTGCGTGCCCGGCAGGTGCGCAGGATCTGAGCGAGCTTCGTCACGACGAGACGAATCCGGGGATCGGGTGGTCGGGATAGCCGACCGATCCCTGGCGGCGGAGAAAACTGGGTGATCGGTGCGGTATCGGCAGCGCTGCGCTCCGCTTGTGGCGGAGCAGCAGCCGGCCCTACACTTGAGATTACGATCACACGCCGACTACGGATGGTTTCGTGGCATCGCATCCCACGCTTCGCGCAGTACTCCTCGTCGCGGCCTGCCTCTCGCTGTCGGCGTGTGGCGGCGGCGGCGGTGCGAGTGCGCCGAATGACGTGTCGATGAGCGAAACGCCGGCGTCGCTCACCGTCACCGCGCTGCAGACCGACCCCGCGCCGACCGCGCAGTTCAACTTGATTTTTGGGACGACCAGCGCTGGCTCGACCGCGATCACCCCGA
>JAJXYU010000312.1 GCA_021780395.1 Pseudomonadota bacterium | reverse complement strand
CCGGCAGCCGATCGAGATCGTCGGCACCGACCGTGTGCAGGGCGTGAAACTCGTCGAGACCCGGCTGGGTCCCGCCGACCGTCGCGGGCGCCGGGTGCCCGAGGTCGTCCCGGGAACGGAGCAGACCATTCCGGCGGACGCCGTCGTGATCGCGTTCGGCTTCCTGCCGAACCCGCCTGCCTGGTTCCCGCGACACGACATCGCCTTGCACCCGAACGGTCGGGTGCGGGTCGCGACGCTCGGCGGACCGCGATTCCAGACGACGAACCCCAAGGTGTTCGCGGGTGGCGACATGGTGCGCGGGTCGGATCTGGTGGTCACCGCGGTGTTCGAAGGTCGTGAAGCGGCGACCGGGATCCTCGAGTACCTGGGATTGCGTTCGGTCGCGGCGTAAAGTGGCCGCGGAGGTCACCGCGATGACGATCCATTGCACCGAAATTGACAGCCCGATCGGCCGATTGCGTCTCTATGGCGATCGCCGGGCACTGTTCGCGATCCTGTTCGAGTCCGCCGATCCTCCGGTCGCGATCGCCGCGGACGGTCCGGCGGTCGAGGATCCGCGTGCGGGCGTCTTGCCCGAGGCGGTCCGGCAGCTGCGCGAGTACTTCGACGGCACGCGGCGTGCGTTCGACCTGCCGCTCGCCCCGCACGGTACGCCGTTCCAGCAAAAGGTCTGGCGCGCGCTCGCGCGGATTCCGTACGGACGCACGCTCGCGTACGGTGCGCTTGCGCGGCGCATCGGGCAGCCCGGGGCGGCGCGCGCGGTGGGCATGGCGAACAATCGGAACCCGCTGCCCATCATCGTGCCGTGCCATCGGGTGATCGGCGCGGACGGCTCCCTGACCGGCTACGGCGGCGGGCTAGAGCGCAAGCGCTGGCTGCTCGCGCTCGAGCACGGCACCGCGTTGCCGCGCCGTGGCGGATGAATCGATGTCACGATAACGTCACACGCCTGTCAACATCGTCCGCTTGAATCGTCCGGGTGAGCATTGCACCCGAGACCCCGCCCCGAGTGTTGATCGCCGATGCCGACGGCGCCGCCGCCGCCGCGCTGCGCGCGGCGCTCATGAACGCCGGCTACTCGGCCGAGATCGTCGCCGACCTCGGCGACGCGGTTCACGCGGTGCGCGACCGGCCGCCAGCGCTCGTCGTCGTCGATTGGAATGCGCCGGGACCCTCCGCGCTCGAGCAACTCCTGCGCTTGCGCGAGGCGCGTACGCCCGCGCGTACACCGATCGTGGTCGCATCGGCGTTGCGGGCGGAGGCCGACATCGTCGCCGCGCTGGAGCTGGGTGCCGACGATTACCTCGTGAAGCCGTTGTCGATGCCGGAGGCGATCGCCCGCGTGGGCGCGGTGCTGCGCGGCCGCCAGCGCGTGCGGCCCGCCGTCGAAACGGGGACGGGCGAGTTCGTGATCGACCGCGCGGCGCGCCGGATCACGGTGCGTGGCCGGCCGCTGCCGTTGCGTGGGGCCGAATACCGTCTGCTCGAGGTGCTGTTGACGCGGGCGGGCCGTGCCTCGAGCCGCCGGGATCTGCGTGTCGGGGCCTGGGGAGAGCGCCGTGGGGTCGACGACCGTACCGTCGACGTGAACGTGCAGCGGCTGCGCCGCGCGCTCGCCGCCGCGGGCTGCGAGACCGTGATCGAGACCGTGCGCGGCCTCGGCTACCGCCTCGTCGAACCCAGGCGCCCCGACTGAGCGCGCGCGGAGTCGTCTGTCGTCAAAACGTCGCGCGCGCTTCACCGATCCGTCATGGCACTGCCCGATCCTGCGCGAGGAGACCGCTCGCGAGGAGGGTGAAGATGATGCCGGAGCCGGACCGCGCCGCGCCGATGCGGGTTCGATCAGTGTTCATTTCCGACGTGCACCTGGGGTTCAAGGGGTGCAGCGCGGCCGCGCTGCTCGAATTCCTGCACGCGATCGACATGGACTACCTGTTCCTGGTCGGCGACATCGTCGACGTCTGGAGCATGCGCAAGTCGACGTTCTGGCCCCAATCCCACAACGACGTCGTGCGCACCGTGCTCGGCAAGGCGAAGCGCGGCACGAAGGTGATCTACGTGCCGGGAAACCACGACGAGGTCTTCCGTGATTTCGACGGCGCGGTGTTCGGCAACCTGGAGATACACCGCGAGTACGTGCACGTCGGGGCCGACGGCAAGCGCATGCTCCTGCTGCATGGCGATGAATTCGACAGCGTCGTGAAATGCAGTCCCTGGCTCGCTAAGCTCGGCAGCGATCTGTACGACCTGCTCCTCGCGATCAATCCGTATGTGAACTGGATCCGCCGCAAGCTCGACCGGCCCCACTGGTCGCTCGCCGCCTACCTCAAGCACAAGGCGAAGCGGGCGGTCGAGTACATCGGCAGCTTCGAGGAGGCCGTCGCGCTCGCCGCCCGCAAGCGCGGTGTCGACACGGTGGTCTGCGGCCACATTCACCGGGCCGAGATCCGCGAGATCGACGGTGTGCTCTATTGCAACGATGGCGACTGGGTGGAGAGCTGCTCCTCGCTGGTCGAGGACCTGAACGGGCACCTGCGCCTGATCGATTGGCCGAGCGCGCGGCTGCAGCGCCGCCTGGCGGTCGGCGCCGCCGGCGTG
>JAJXYU010000170.1 GCA_021780395.1 Pseudomonadota bacterium | reverse complement strand
CGCGCCGGAGCGCGCGGCCCCGCCGGTGCCGGCGGCGGCCGCCGTGGGCGCGGAGCCGACCGTGAGCCGATCGAGACCCAGCGTGCGTTGCAACCACGACAACGGATTCAGGCTCTCGCCGCCGACACCCGACAGCGTCGCGAGCGCCGCGCCGACCTGTGCCGCCTGCAGCGCCGAGATCTGCGCCGGATGGGTGCCGCCGAACAGCAGGGTACTGAGGATTTGATCGGGCGGCATCGGTGGCACGCTGGTGAGCTCGAATCGCGGGGCGTCGGCGAGACCGGTGATCCGGAGCGTGGTCTGCACGCCGCCGCTCGAGGTCTGGGCGACGAAATCGAGCGACGGGTCGATACGATGACGCAGGCCGCTGCCGGTGAATCCCACGCGACCGCTGGTGAATGACAGCTTGGTGCCGGCGAGGTCGAAGCGGCCGCGCTGCAATGTGAAATCGCCGGTCGCGACCGGGACGTCGACGGTCCCGCCGAGGTGGATGTCCCCTCCGAGTTCGGCGTCGAGGCCGCGGCCGCGAACCAGCACCTGCCGCGGTGCGTCCACGGTCAAGTCGAGCGCGACGATGACCGGCCGGACCGTCACCGGGGGCTGCTCCCCGGGACGGCGCACTGCGAGCACCGCGACGTCCGGCGGCAACGCGTTCGGGATCCCGATCAGCGCGCGGCGGACCTGGATCCGGCCGGCGACTTCGAGCCGGTCGCGCGCCGTGCCGGACACCCGCACGTCCGCGTCCACGTCCGCGGTGATCAGATTGCTCGCGATGGGCGTCGCATGGTGCGCGACGATCCGCAGGTCGACCGGGATCCCGGGGCGCAGCACGCCGATCCGGCCGGTCATCGACACCGTGCCGGGCGGCAGGGAGCCGGTGAACTTCTCGACCGACAACGCATCACCGTCGCCGACCAGCGTCGCGTCCACGTTCGCGAGGTTCAAGCCGCGCACGTAGTCGCGCAGGTGCGCGCCCTTCAGTTCGACGCGCCCGCCGAGCAGCGGCGCGCGCAGGGTCCCGGTGATGCCGGCCGCGATCCGCATCGATCCCGCGAGATAGATGCCGCGCGCCTCGAGAGTCGGCGCCGCCAGGCCGAGGTCCATCGCGCCGTCGATCGAGAGGTCGAGCCGACCCTCGGCGCGCAGCGGCATACGGCCCGTGATGGTCAGCCCCGCCTTCCGGCCCGCCGCGACGCGCCCGTCGACCTGCGCCGAATCGCCGTCGAGTCGCGCGACGCCGCGAAAGTCGACGGCCGGCAGGCCCAGCGCGTCTTCGTCGGCGGCGCGCATCCCGTGCGCATCCCAGCGGATCTCACCGACCGGCGCGGCGAGCCGGCCGTGCAAATCGGCCCGGGCATCGATCGTTCCGCGAGCAAGGAAACCTGGCAGGATCCAGTCGACGAGCGCCGGTGTATCGCCGGCGAGTTCCGCTTTCACCGCGAGCGTCGGCGCGAGCCGTCCGGACAGCCGGAATTGCGCGTGATTGAGCGAGAGGTCGAGCGCATCGACCGAGAGGCCCGTGGCGTAGGCCAGCCGCGCGGGCGTGCGCAGCCGCGCGGTCTCGCCGCGGTACTGGAGCGTACCCGTGTCGATCCGCAGGGTTCGATCGACCGGATCCCATGCACCGGCGGCGATCACGTGCAGGGCCGCGCCCGCAACCTGCGGCAGGTGCGCATCGACGTCGACCGCGAGCGCGCGCGGCGGGCCGCTCGCCCGGATCTCGGCGTCGCCAGCGAGCGCCCCGAACCGCGCGTGATGGATCGTCGCACTGGCCTGCACCTGAGGATGACCGTCCGTGGAGGTCAGCAGGCGGCCGGTGGCGACGAATCCACCGCCGAGCGGCTGCCCGGCGAACGCCGCGAAGTCACCGAGATCGGCGACGCCGAGCTGCGCCCGCGCCGCGCTGATTGCGCCGCCGCGATCGAACGTCAATTGCGCCGCGAGGCGGGCGCTCTTCCACGCGGCGCGGCGGAGCATGACCTCGGTCGTTCCCGCGGACCCCCGTCGCCACACCGCGGTCGCAGCCACCGGCGCGGCCGCGAACCGCCCCGTGAGTTGCATCTCGCCGCCGCCACCCGGCGCGAGATCCGTGTGCACCCGCGCCTCGAGCGCGCCTGGAATCGACCCCTGCACCGTGAACCGCGAAACGAATCGCGCCGCCGCGACCAAGTGGGACCACGGTCCGGCGATCCGGCCGCTGCCGGTCAGCGTGCCCGCGAGCCCAGCGGAGAAATCGGCGAGGGGCGGGCCGGCGAGCCGCCACTGGGCCTGCAGCGACTCGATCCATGCCGCCACGCCCGCATCCGCTGCGCCACCGGTCGGCGCGGCGCCGCGACGCAGCGCGCTGCCGGTCGCGCTCAGCGCCCAATCGCGACCGGTGAGGTGGAACCGGGAGACGGCGATCGCGGGATCCCCGACATGGCCTAGAATCGCGAGCCGCAGTCGATCACCGAGCACCGCGAGCCCCGGGGTCCGACTGGACAGTGCGCTCGCCCGACCGTCGATCGAGAACCCGAACCCGGCGGCATCCGGCCGAAAGTGCACTTGGACGTCGGTTCGACCCCGCCAGGCCTGGCCGGCGAGCGCCGCGAACGGCTCGATCTGCGGGATCGCGATGTCGCCATCGACCTGCCAGGGGCTGCTCAACCCGAGCGTCGCGCGCACCGCGATTAGCCGGTGATCCACCTGGATCTGCAGTCGCCGCACCGGCGTCGACAGCAACCCTACGTCGAACGTTATCGGCGAGGCGGCGAAAAGATCCGGCCGGGGACCACCGACGCGCAATCCGTCGATCGATCCACGCAGGGTCAAGCGACCGCCGGTGCCCGCAAGCGTCGCCCGTGCCGCGCTGAACGACACCGAGTGGCCGACCCGCAATCCTTCCACGTCGATCACGCCGGTCGCGGCCCCGTCGTCGAGGCCACCGCGCCAGGTCCCGGTCGCGGCGATCCGCTGCCACGCAAGCTCGGGCCGCGGATTCATCGCGGACGCGTCGATCGAGTAGCTGATCTGCACGGACCGTGCGGCCCAGTCGACCGTGCCGCGGGCGCGCGCATGCAGGGCGCCGGCGTCGACTCGCAGGCGCATCTGCTCCGCCGCGCGCGGGCCTGCCAGCCGCAGGTCGGCCGACCCTCCGCCGAGAGTCGGCAGCCCGAGCAAGGCTTCGAGCGGTCCGCCCGCGGGCTCCTCGACCGCGATCCGCGCGCTGACCTCGGACGGATCGACGACCAGCCCGGCGCGGTAACGGCCCGGTGCGTCGAGCCGGATCGCGTCGATCTGCGCTCGCCACCGATGCGTCGAACGCATCCGCAACGCCCCCTGCACCGCGAGGGTCGCGGGCCGGCCCACCAAGGCCGGCCCCAGCACGAGGCCTCGGACCGACGCCCGCTGGAGGACGATGCGCGGCATCGGCAAGATCCGCCGACGCGCGGCCGAGCCAAGCGGTCGCCGGACGAGGTCGAGTTGCCTGACCCGCAGTTCGTCGACTCGGACCGCATATCGCAGCAGCGCGAGCGGATCCCAGTCGACCGTGACTGCGTTCGCGGTCAGCCACACGCCGGCGCGATCCCGCAATCGCACCCGGATCGCGGTCAGGTGAGCGGGAAATTCGCCGCCGAGGCCCGAGATCTCGACCCGGTCGCGGGTCAGTTCGCGCGTCGCGGCTTCGAGCGCGCGCCGTCCCCGTGGCGTATTGCCGGCGAGCGCGAGCAGCGCGACGAGCGAGGCCGCGAGCGCGGCGACGGCGCCCAGCGAGACGATCGCGATTCGCAGCCCGACACGCATCAAAACGCCTGGCCCAGTCCGACGTAGATCTCGTAGGGGTCGTCGTACGGACTATAGCGCTTCGCGGGCACCGCGAAGTCGACCCGGATCGGTCCGATCGGCGTGTAATAGCGGATCCCCGCGCCGATGCCGACGCGCAGCACGCTTGGCAGCGGCTTCAAGCTCGCGCTGACCTGGCCGGCGTCGGTGAAGACGGCCGCGCCCCAGTGATTGCCGAATCGCTGCCGGAACTCCAGGGACCCGGCGATGATCGCGCTACCGCCGATCGGCGTCGTCGTTTTCGGGAACACCGGGCCGACGCCTTGATAGCGGAAGCCGCGGATCGTACCGCTGCCGCCGCCGTAGAAGCGCTGGTCCGGCGGCAGACTGAACTCCCCGGCTCCCTGAGCGAGACCGGCGAGCGCGCGCGCCGCGAGCACGCTGCGCCCCGGCCGCGTCCAGCCGAACCGGTGCAGGTCGAGGTAGCCGGCGAGTTTCAGCTGCGTGATCACGAACGTCGCACTCGGCGGGCCGATCGATCGCGTCGGCGTCACCGTGAGCGAATCGCGCATGCCCCGGAGCGGATCCTGAAGTGGCGATGCGAGGTTCGTCGAATCGTATTCAAGCCCGATCGGCAGCTCGATCAGCGTGTACCGGCGCTGCAACGGCGATGTGGGCGGCTGGACGATGAGTTCGTGCGCGGCGGTGACGCCGACGTTCGCGGTCCAGTCGGCCGAGAGCTTGCGGACCAGGGTCGCACCGGTCGTCAGCGCGGTCTGATCGTAGGCGACGAGCGATTGCTTGACCGCGGTGACCGCGAATTGCATCGATTGATCGCGATCACCGAACTCCGGCTTCACGAGTTTCGCCGACACGTCGTAGCCGAGGCCGGTGGTCGAACTGCCCCCGATGTTCGTGACCGCGGACGACACGCTGAGCCGCTCGGCGTGCCCGAACACGTTCCGGTCCGTCCAGGTGACGCCGCCGCTGCCACCAAGATCGCTGGAATACGCCGCGTTGATCGACACGGCATGGCGCGGCCGCTCGCGCACGACGAACGTGATCGGCACGCCGCCGGCCGCGTCCGGCGACTTGCCGACATGCACGCTGACGGCCGAGAACACGCCGATGTCGACGAGCGCGGTCCGCGCGCGTCCGATCGCCGCCGGCGAGTACGACTCGCCCCGGCGCAACGGCAGGCGGCTCCGCACGAAGCGCGCGCGGACGCGCTTCAAGCCCTCGATCGATATCGCGCCGATCCGCACCCGCGGCCCCGTGACGACCGGGAACGAAAGATCGAGCACCCGCTGCGGGTCGTCGAGCGTCGCGACCGGCGGATCGACCCGGGCGAACGCGTAGCCGCGATCCTCGAGCGCGGTCCGCAGGCGGGCGGCGCCGGCGAGCACCGCGGCGGCGACCGCGGGCTCGCCCGGTCGCAAGCCGAGGACCGCCCGCGCGAACGGCGGAACCTGGCCGTCGATCGATATTCGGCCGAGGCGATACAGCGGTCCGAGCGCGAATCCGACGGCGACGGCGGCGTCATGCCCTTTCGGAAGCCGCGCGAGGTCGTCCGGGAGCCGTGGGTCCGCGAGCGAGCGGCCGTCGATCGTGATCGTGACCGACCCCTGGTAATACCCGAAGCTGTCGAGCACCGTCTTCAGGCGGTCGACGTCGGTCCGCGCGCGGACGATCAGCCCGAACGGACCGACCGGGGCCGTCCCGCGCAGCGTCCGCAACACCGCGGTCGCCGCGAGCGCGGCGTCGAGGCCGGTGTTTCCGGTCGGCGCGAGCGACACCCGATACGCGAGCGGATTCGCGGCGAGCGCGACCTGCACGCCGGTCAGGATCAGCGCGACCGCGATGATGCTCGCGCGGAGCATCGATCGTGGGGCGCCGTCCGTCACGGCAGGATTTGCGGACGGGGGATCGGGACCGCGAAACGCCCGCCCCATTCGCGGATGTAGGCCATCTGCTCGACGATCTCCTCGCGCCAGTTCCATGGCAGGATCAGCACGACGTCCGGCCGCGTCTCACGGATCCGCGCCGGTGCGTGGATCGGGATGCGGGTGCCCGGCGTGAACCGGCCCTGCTTGTAGGGATTGCGGTCGACCGTGTAATCGAGGAAATCGGTGCGGACGCCGCAGTAATTGAGGAGCGTATTGCCCTTGCCCGGCGCACCGTAGCCGACGACCGTCTTGCCGCGCCGCTTCAGGTCGATCAGGAACTCCAGAATGTCGCGTTTCGTCGCCTTGACCCGCTCGTCGAACCGGCGGTAGGTCGCCAGATCCTCGAGGCCGAGCTGCCGCTCCTGCGCGCGCATCCGCGCAACCCGCTCGGACGGCGGCTTCGTCCGATCGTCGGCGTGGCACCCGTATATCCGGATCGAACCGCCGTGCGTCGGCAGCTCCTCGACGTCGAACAGCCTGAGGCCGTGCGCCGCGAACACGCGGGCGGCGGTCGCGAAGGAGAAGTAGCTGAAATGCTCGTGGTAGATCGTGTCGAACTGATTCTCCTCGATCAACCGCTGCAGGTGCGGAAACTCCATCGTCAGCACGGCATCCGGCTTCATCAACGTCTTCAGGCCGGCGACGAAATCGTTCAGGTCCGGCACGTGCGCGAGCACGTTGTTGCCGATCACGAGATCCGCCCGGCCGTGTTCGCCGACGATCCGCGCCGCGTTCGCGCGGGAATGGAAGGACACGTCGGTGCGGACTCCGGCGTCGACCGCGGCGCGGGCGACATTCGCCGCCGGCTCGATCCCGAGCACCGGCACGCCCGCCGCGGCGAAGTGGCGCAGCAGGTAGCCGTCGTTGCTCGCGATCTCGACCACCAGGCTGCCGGCGCCGAGCCGCAGGCGTTCGCGCATCCGGTCCGCATAGCGGGCGGCATGCGCGATCCAGGCATCGGAGAACGACGAGAAGTACGCGTACTCGCTGAAGATCTCCGCGGGCGCGACGAATTCGTCGAGCTGCACGAGCAGGCAGTCATGGCAGACGCGCGCATGCAGCGGATAGAACGGCTCCATCGCGTGCAGCCGGTCGGCCTCGAGGAAGCTCTGGACCAGCGGCGACGCGCCGAGGTCCGCGAACGTCGACGCGTCGCACCCGCCGCAGAAACGGCACTTGAACCTCCCGACTGTCCGCGCCACCGCCGTGATCGCCATCGCCATTGCTGCCGCCTCGCTCGAGCGCCGATTCGCCGCCAGTATAAGGGCAGCGAGCATCCGCCCGGAGGGGAAGGGCTGAGAACGCGCGTCGCGCGCTCAGCGCAGGATCAGGACGCGATCGCGTGCCGCGGGCCGATCGCCGCCTCGGCCGAGCTCGCGCGCGACCGCGTGCGCCGAGTAAACCGCGGCGGCGATGATCGACGGCTGGCGGCAGTCCCCGATGCGCACCACCCGGGAGTCCGGCGCGCCGCCGTCGGATCCGACGAGCGCGGCATGCAGCCCATCCTCCGGCTCCCGCGACGTGACGAGCACGAGCGCATCGGCACCCCAGGTCGCCGCACGGCCCGTGAACACGCATTCGGCACGCGCCGTCCCCCCGTCGAAACCGACGACGGCGGTGCTCACCACGATCTCGATTCCCGCCTCGAGCATCCCGCGTTGCGTGCGCCGCTGCTCGGCCGTGTGACTGCTCCACTCGCCCGCTCGGCCGGCGGTCGTCACGTAGCGCACGCTCGCGCCGGCATGGGCGAGCGCGAGCGCGATCACCGGGCCGATGTAATAATGGTCGTCGTCGAAGACGACGACCCGGCCCTCGGGCCGGATGCCGTCCATCACGTCGTCCGGGGTATAGACGCGCGCCGGTCCGAGTTCGATCGGACCCGCGTGCCAGCGCCCGGTCCCGTCGCGCCGCCAGCGCGCGCCGGTCGCGATCAGCACATGATCGGCGGCGAACTCGCGGATCGTCGCCGCGTCGAGCGCACTGCCGTAGTAGGTCGCGACGTTCGCCATCCGGGCGATCTGGCCGACCCGGTGGTCGCGCACTCGCGCCCAGGCCGCGAGCCCGGGCAGGCGGCTCTCGCGGCTGACGCGTCCGCCGGGGAACGGCTCCCGCTCGGCGAGCGACACCTCGAAGCCACGACGTCCGAGCACCTGCGCGGCCTCGAGTCCGGCGGCACCGGCACCGACGATCAGCACCGAACCCCGTCCCTCCGGAACGCGTTCGGGATGCCACCCGCGACGCCACTCCTCGCCGATCGTGGGATTCTGCGTGCAGCGGATCGGCGCGCCGCGCGCGTCGTGCGCGTAACACACGTTGCAGCCGATGCACTCGCGGATCTCGTCGATCCGGCCGTCGCGGATCTTGCTCGGCAGGAACGGATCGGCGATCGACGGGCGCGCAGCGCCGACGAGATCGACGATGCCGCTGCGAACCTGACGCAGCATCGCGTCCGGCGACGTGAAGCGCCCGACGCTCACGACGGGCCGGCCGGTGAGCCCCCGCACCGCGCGCACGCGGGCCTCGAGCGCACCTTCCTCGACGAACCGCGAGGAGCCCATTTCCTCCTCGTAGTCGCCGATCACCAGGTCCCAGAGATCGGCGAGCGGGCCGAGCACGGCGAGCAGCTCGTGCGCCTCCTCGCTGGTCAAGTGCGGATCGCCGTGGCCGTCGGCGGAGAATCGGGCCGCGACCGCGCAGCGCTCGCCGACCGCGTCGCGGGTCTCCTCGAGGAGCTCCCGGAACAGACGCGCCCGGTTCGCGAGCGATCCGCCGTATTCGTCCCGCCGGCCGTTCAGGCTCCGCGACAGGAACTCCGCGAGCAGATAGCCGTGGGTCGGGTACACGTACACGATGTCGAAGCCCGCGGCGCGCGCGCGGCGCGCGGCGGCCCGGTGCCATTCCTTCAAGCGGCGGATGTCGGCCCGATCCATGCGTTGCGATTGGACCGGATCCTCCCGGGACGGCATCGAACGCACGCCGAGCGAGGGCTCGCGTGTCGCCAGGTTCGCGACGTAGCTGCCGCCGTGCCAGAGCTCGATCCCGGCGAGCGCCCCGTGCCGGTGGATACCGTCGGCGATCGCCGCCAGGTTCGCGACGTCGCCCTCGTCCCAGACCGAGGCGAACGGGTACGGATGATCGTCCGAGCTTGGATGGATCGAACAATACTCGGTGCAGACGACGCCCCAGCCGCCCTCGGCCTTCACCTCGCGCAGCGCCGCCAGGGTCTGGGGCAACGCATGCCCCATGCCGGTGCAGTGCGGGACCTGGTAGAAGCGGTTCGGCGCGGTGACCGGCCCGATCCGCAGGGGTTCGAACAGTGGCGCAAATCGAGAGTCCATCGTCAGGCAGCCCTCGGCCATCGGGCGGTACCGGCGTCGAGCCTCTGGACGGCGGACCGGCTTGGCGCCCTGAATTATATGGACATATAATTTAATATGTTTTCATATAATTTGCCTGAGGAACGCACCCTTGGCGCACCGTCCGAAGTTGCACCGGCGCACCGCAGCGGCCGCCGCGACCGCCGACCGAGGCCTGCACCTCGGCCCGACCCCTCCCTACGAGCCGTTCGACGCGACGACGGTCGATCGCTTGATCGACGCCGCCGTCGACTTGTTGCGCGACTCCGGCTGCCTGTTCGAGCCGGACACCGAGGCGAGCCGGATCCTGCGGTCGGCGGGCTGCGACGTGAGCGCCGACGGCATCGTGCGTTTCGATCCCGGTCTCGTGCGGACCGCGCTCGGCACGGTGAGCCGGCGCGCGCGTCTGTGGAACCGCGACGCCGACGCCTGGCTCGATCTCGACGCCGCGCACACCTGGTTCATCCCCGGGATGACCTGCATCAAGGTGTACGACGCGGCCGACGCAACGCCACGGGACAGCACCGCGGACGACCTGGCGACCGCGACCCGGCTCGCGGATGCGTTGCCGAACATCGACGCGGTCTGCGTCGCGTGCAAGGACGTCCCGCGTTCGGACGCCGATGGCGAGATCAACGAATTCGCGGTGATGATCCAGAACACCGCCAAGCCGCTTGAGTACCTGTGCGAGCACGCCGCGTCGCTCGCCGTGGCGATCGACCTCGCGGCGGCGGTGCGCGGCTCGCGCGAAGCGCTCGCCGAGCGGCCGTATTTCCTGCAGATCGTCACGCCGCTGCCGCTCGGCTACTGGCGGACCCACAGCGATCAGATCATCCTCGCGGCACGGTCCGGCGTGCCCGTGAGCGTCGGCACCTTGCCGATCGGCGGCGCCTCGACGCCGATCACCGTGTCCGGAGCGATCGTGAACAGCCTGGCGACCGATTTCGCTGGCATGGTGCTCGGACAGCTCGTGCGCCGGGGTGCGTTCGTGATTGGCAGCTCCGACGTGAGCTTCATGGAACCCGCGACCGGCGGGATCGGTCACT
>JAJXYU010000354.1 GCA_021780395.1 Pseudomonadota bacterium | reverse complement strand
CGTATCGAGGCGCACCGCGGCAGCGCGCCGATCGACGCCGAGATCGAGGCGCGCGGGCTCAGCCTGCGCGAGCGCGCGATGGAGGCGGTGCGCCTGCTGCCGCAGGCGCCGGGCGAACTCGCGAATGCGATCCAGGGGATCGAGTCGATCCCGATGCTCGCGGACATGGTCGCGAGCTTCATGGACCTTTCGAGCGCGGAGAAGCAGGAGCTGCTCGCGACCTTCGACCTGAAGACGCGGCTCGACCGGGTGCTCGCGTTGCTCGCGCGGCGCCTCGAGGTGCTGCGGGTCTCGCGGGAGATCGACGAGCGGGCCCGCGAGGCGTTCGACGAGCGGCAGAAGGAGGCGGTGCTGCGCGAGCGGCTGCGCCAGATCCAGAAGGAGCTCGGCGAGAGCGAGGGCGGCGGCGAGGACCTCGCCGCGCTCAAGCAGGCGGTCGCCGATGCCGGCATGCCGCCGGAGGCCGCGGAACAGGCGCAGCGCGAACTCGCGCGGCTCGAACGCACTCCGGAGGCCTCGAGCGAGTACTCGATGATCCGCAGCTACCTCGACTGGCTGGTCGCGATGCCCTGGTCGACGCTCGACCCGGAGCAGCTGGACATCGAGCGCGCGCGCGCAGTCCTCGACGAGGATCACTTCGGCCTGGACAAGGTCAAGCGCCGGATCCTCGAGTTCCTCGCGGTGCGCAAGCTGAACCCGCAAGGACGCAGCCCGATCCTGTGCTTCGTCGGCCCGCCCGGGGTCGGCAAGACCTCGCTCGGCCAGAGCATCGCGAAGGCGATAGGACTGAAGTTCGGGCGCGTGAGCCTCGGCGGCGTGCACGACGAGGCGGAGATCCGCGGGCACCGGCGCACCTACGTCGGCGCGCTGCCCGGGAACATCGCGCAGGCACTGCGCAAGGCGGGCACCCGCAACCCGGTGCTGATGCTCGACGAGGTCGACAAGCTGTCGGCGAGCTACCAGGGCGACCCGTTCTCGGCGCTCCTCGAGGTGCTCGATCCGGCACAGAACGACACCTTCCGCGACAACTACCTCGGCGTCCCGTTCGACCTGTCGCGGGTGCTGTTCATCGGCACCGCGAACGTGCTCGACCAGATCCCGGGGCCGCTGCGCGACCGGATGGAGGTGATCGAGCTCAGCGGGTACACCAGCGAGGAGAAGCTCGAGATCGCGCGCCGCCACCTCCTGCCGCGACAGCTCGCCGCGACCGGCCTCTCGGCCGGGCAGGTCGAGGTCGCGGACGAGGCGCTGCAGATCGCGATCGGCGACTACACCCGCGAGGCGGGCGTGCGCAACCTCGAGCGGCAGATCGGCGCGCTGCTGCGCGACGCGGCGGTCACGATCGCCTCGGGGCGCGCGACGCGGGTAGCGATCGGCGCGCCCGACGTCGCGCGGATCCTCGGCGCCGCGCGCTACGAGAGCGACGTGAAGCTGCGCACCAGCGTCCCCGGGGTCGCGACGGGACTTGCGTGGACGCCGGCCGGCGGCGACATCCTGTTCGTCGAGAGCAGCCGCGTGAAGGGCGGCGGGAAGCTGATCCTCACCGGACAGCTCGGCGACGTGATGAAGGAGAGCGCGCAGGCCGCGGTCACGCTGGTGAAGTCGCAGGCGGAGCGCCTGCAGATCGATCCGGCCTCGTTCGACGGCGTCGACCTGCACATCCACGTGCCGGCGGGCGCGATCCCGAAGGACGGGCCGAGCGCGGGCGTCGCGATCGTCGCCTCCCTCGCCTCGCTCCTGTCGCAGCGCACGGTGCGCTCGGACGTCGCGATGACCGGCGAGATCAGCCTGCGCGGCGTCGTGCTCCCGGTCGGCGGAATCAAGGAGAAGTGCGTCGCCGCGGCGCGCGCCGGGATCACCACCGTGATCCTGCCCGCGCGCAACCGGCGCGATCTCGAGGACATCCCGGAGAGCGTGCGCGCGAAGCTGCAATTCGTCTGGGCGGAGAGGATCGACGAGGTGCTCGCGCACGCGCTCGAGGGCTCGCCGCCGCGGCGCGCGGCCGCCTGATCAAAAACTGACGGGCGTCGGTTTTCGCTCGTTCCCGCGCATTTCGCGCGCTCGCGCCGCAGCCGCTGCCTGCGCGAGACGTCCCACCGCGCGGCGCGTCGTGCGCGCAAAAGCAGGAATTTGATCCCGATCAGAATTCGCGCGCGACGAGTTCGCTAGGCTTCGCGTGCATATGACGACATCGAACGACGGCCGGGCCTCGAGAGACTGGATCGACCCGCCGCCGCCCTGCATCGGGGCGACACACCGACCGGCTCAGGCCGCGCCTTGAACTCCCGATCATTCACGCCCCAGGGGTTCGATCATACCTCGGCGGTGGGGCGTGCGTGTCCGAACCGTCGTCGCAAGGAATCGTTTTCGGAGCCTGCGGAGAGAACAAGCATGAGGGATGGAAAGGTCATCGCGATCGCGGCGGGTCTGCTCGCCAGCGTCGTCGCGCCGGGCGCCGGGGCGCACCCGTTCTACGAGTTCCCGACGCCGGTCACGCCGATCGCGCAGGAAACGCTGTTCATTCACAACCTGTTCCTCACGATCATGCTGGCGCTGTTCATCCCGTCCGCCGCGATCGTGCTGTACTCGCTCTACGCGCACCGC
>JAJXYU010000343.1 GCA_021780395.1 Pseudomonadota bacterium | reverse complement strand
TCGGGATGGCGCATCGCGGCCGCCTGAACGTGCTGGTCAACCTGCTCGGCAAGGCGCCGAAGGATCTGTTCTCGGAATTCGAGGGACAGTACGACCCGATCCGCCTGCGCGGATCGGGCGACGTGAAGTACCACAAGGGCTTCTCCGCCGACCTGCGCACGCCGGCCGGGAACGTGCACGTCGCGCTCGCGTTCAACCCTTCGCACCTCGAGATCGTCGACGCGGTCGTCGAGGGCTCCGCGCGGGCGCGGCAGGAACGGCGCGGCGATGCGCGCGGCGCGCGCGTGCTGCCGTTGCTGATCCATGGCGACGCCGCGTTCGCGGGCCAGGGGGTCGTGATGGAGACGCTGCAGCTGTCGCAGGCGCGCGGCTTCTGCACCGGCGGCACGGTGCATGTCATCGTGAACAACCAGATCGGCTTCACGACCAGCGAGGCGAGCGATGCCCGCTCGACCCAGTACTGCTCGGACGTCGCGAAGATGATCGAGGCGCCGATATTCCACGTCAATGCGGACGACCCCGAGGCGGTGTGCTTCGTCGCGCGCTTTGCGCTGGAATATCGGATGAAGTTCCGCAAGGACGTGGTGATCGACCTCGTGTGCTACCGCCGGCTCGGCCACAATGAGGCCGACGAACCGTCGGCGACGCAGCCGCTGATGTACCAGGCGATCCGCGCGAAGCCGACCGCGCGCGAGGCGTACGCGGCGAGGCTCGTCGCCGACGGCACGCTGACCGAGGCCGACGCGGTCGCGATGGTCGACCAGTACCGCGCCGGTCTCGATCAGGGCACCCCGCAGGCGCGGGCGGCGATCGGCCTGGTCGGCAACCCCTACACGGTCGACTGGAGCCAGTACCTCGGCGCGGACTGGGCGGAACCGGTCGACAGCGGGGTCGATCTGCCGCGGCTGCGCGCGCTCGGCCAGGCGATCACGAGCGTTCCGGCGGAGTGGCGCCTGCACCCGCGGGTGCGCGCGATCATGCAGGCGCGCGAGAAGATGGTCGCGGGCGGGACCGACCTCGACTGGGGCTGCGCCGAGACGCTCGCCTATGCGAGCCTGCTGCAGGACGGCTACCCGATTCGCCTGACCGGTCAGGACAGCGGCCGGGGCACGTTCTTCCATCGTCATGCGGTGCTCTACGACCAGGCGACCGGCCGGCCCTATCGACCGCTCGATCACATCGCGCCGGCCCAGCCGAAGTTCACCGTCACCGACTCGGTGCTGTCCGAGGAGGCGGTGCTGGGTTTCGAGTACGGCTACTCGACGACCGAGCCGCATTGCCTGACGATCTGGGAAGCGCAGTTCGGCGACTTCGTGAACGGCGCCCAGGTCGTGATCGACCAGTTCATCAGTTCGGGCGAGGCGAAGTGGGGACGGCTGTCCGGGCTGACGCTGTTCCTGCCCCATGGCTACGAAGGCCAGGGCCCGGAGCACTCCTCGGCGCGGCTCGAGCGCTTCCTGCAGCTGTGCGCCGAGTACAACATGCAGGTGTGCGTGCCGTCGACGCCCGCGCAGTTCTTCCACCTGCTGCGCCGGCAGATGGTGCGGGCGCTGCGCAAGCCCCTGATCGTGATGACGCCGAAGAGCCTGCTGCGCCACCCGTTGTCGGTGTCGCGGCTCGAGGACCTCGCGCGCGGCGGCTATCGCAACCTGATCGACGAGGTCGACGAGATCAAGGCGAGCGCGGTCACGCGGATCGTGCTCTGCAGCGGCAAGGTGTACTTCGACCTGCTGAAGGCGCGACGCGAGGCGCAACTCGGCCACGTCGCGCTGGTGCGGATCGAGCAGCTCTATCCGTTCCCGTCGGAGGAGTACGAGGCGATCCTGCGCCGGTACGCGAACGCGCGCGAGGTCGTCTGGTGCCAGGAGGAGCCGCAGAACCAGGGCGCGTGGTACCAGATTCGCCACCGCCTGCAATCGAGCCTCGGGCCGAAGCACGAACTCCTCTACGCGGGCCGCGCCGGCGCCGCGGCGCCGGCGACGGGGATCGCGGCGCTGCATGAGCAGCAACAAAAGGGTCTCGTCACGGCCGCGCTCCAGGGCGTGCCGCCCGAGGAGACCGCGCACACGATGCGTCTCGCGACGAAGGCCACCAAATCCGCGAAAACCAGGACGGGTTCATGACAATCGAAGTCCGCGTTCCGAAGCTGCCGGAGTCGGTGGCCGACGCCACCTTGGTCGCCTGGCGCAAGAAGCCGGGCGATGCCGTCGCACGCGACGAGAATCTCGTGGATCTCGAGACCGACAAGGTCGTGCTCGAGGTGCCGGCCCCGGCCGCGGGCACCTTGACCGAGATCCGGATCGCGGACGGCACGACCGTGACCGCGGGTCAGGTGCTCGCGATCATCGAGCCTGGCGCGGCGGCCGCGGTCGCGGCGCCGAAGCTGAGTCCCGCGGCGAAGCGCGTGGTCGAGGAACACCAGGTCGATCCGGGCTCGATCGCGGGCAGCGGCCGCGGCGGGCGGGTCTCGAAGGCCGACGTCGTGAGCCATCTGGCCGCGAAGGAGCCGACCCCGCCGGCGGCCCCCGCCGCGACGGCCGCAATGGCCGCGCCGGCGGTTGCGACGGTCCCGGCCGCGGCATCCGCGCCGGTCGCGTCGCGGGCCGGCCGCACCGACCAACGCGTGCCGATGACGCGGCTGCGCGCGCGGATCGCCGCGCGCATGGTCGAGGCGCAGTCGACCCAGGCCCTGCTGACCACGTTCAACGAGGTGGACCTGCAGGCGCTCAACGCGCTGCGCGCGCGGTACAAGAATGATTTCGAGAAGCGCCACGGGGTCAAGCTCGGCTTCATGTCCTTCTTCACGAAGGCCTGTCTCGAGGCGCTGAAGCAGTTCCCGGCGGTGAACGCGTCGATCGACGGCGGCGACATCGTGTACCACGACTACTTCGACATCGGCGTCGCGGTCTCGACCGATCGCGGCTTGATCGTGCCGGTGCTGCGCGACGCCGATGCGATGAGCTTCGCCGACATCGAGAAGGCGGTCGCGACCTATGCGACCCGCGCGCGCGCCGGCGCCATCACGATCGAGGAGCTGACCGGCGGCACTTTCACGATCACCAACGGCGGCGTGTTCGGTTCGCTCCTGTCGACGCCGATCGTGAACGCCCCGCAGAGCGCGATCCTCGGGATGCACAAGGTCCAGGATCGCGCCGTCGTCGTCGATGGCGCGATCGTCGTGCGTCCGATGATGTACGTCGCGCTGACCTACGATCACCGCCTGATCGACGGTCGCGAGGCGGTGCAGTTCCTCGTGATCGTGAAGCAATGTCTCGAAGATCCCGCGCGGATGGTGCTCGGACTATGAGCGAACAATACGACGTCGTCGTGATCGGTGGGGGCCCGGGCGGATATCCGGCCGCCATCAGGGCGGCCCAGAACGGCCTCAAGGTCGCCTGCGTCGACGAATGGCGCAACCGCGACGGCGGCCACGCGTTCGGCGGCACCTGCTTGAACGCGGGCTGCATCCCTTCCAAGGCGCTGCTCGAATCGACCGAACTCCTGCACCGCGCGCGTCATGAGTTCGCGGCGCACGGGATCGGCGTCGGCGGTGTCACGGTCGACCTCGCGGCGATGCAGAAGCGGCGGGCGACGATCGTGAAGACGATGACCGGCGGGATCCTCGCGCTGTTCAAGGCGAGCGGGGTCGTGCCGGTCGAGGGCCATGGCCGCCTGCTCGCGGGCAACCAGGTCGAGGTCACGGGCTTCGACGGCTCGCGGCGGACGCTGCTCGCGAAGGACGTGATCCTCGCGTCCGGCTCGACGCCGCTGCGGCTGCCGAACGTCCCGCACGACGGCCGGCGGATCGTCGACTCGTGGGATGCGCTGGAGTTCGACGCGGTCCCGAAGCGTCTCGGGATCATCGGCGCGGGCGTGATCGGCCTCGAGCTCGGGAGCGTGTGGCGGCGGCTCGGCAGCGAGGTCACGATGCTCGAGGCGCTCGACCAGTTCCTGCCGATGGCGGACGGCGCGGTCTCGAAGGAGGCCCTGCGGCACTTCAAGAAGCTCGGGCTCGACATCCAGCTCGGCGCGAAGGTCGCGCGCGCGGCGGTGGTCGACGACCGGGTCGAGGTGGTCTATGCGACCGCGGCGGGCGAGCGTAACCTCGAGGTCGACGCGCTGGTGGTCGCGGTCGGGCGCCGGCCGTACACCGAGGGGCTCATTGCGCCGGAGGCGGGCGTGACCCTGGACGAACGCGGCTTCATCCGCGTCGACGAGCACTGCCGCACCGCCGTGCCGCGGATCTGGGCGGTCGGCGACGTGGTGCGCGGTCCGATGCTCGCGCACAAGGGCAAGGAAGAGGGGGTCATGGTCGCCGACCTGATCGCCGGCCGGTACGGCGAGGTCAACTACCGGGTGATCCCTTCGGTGATCTATACCGCGCCGGAGATCGCGTGGGTCGGGCAGACCGAGGAGCAGGCGAAGGCGGGTGGCCGGGCGATCAAGGTCGGTCAGTTCCCGTTCGCCGCGAGCGGCCGGGCGCGCGCGATGGAGTCCTCGGCCGGTTTCGCGAAGATCGTCGCCGCGGCCGACGACGACGAGATCCTCGGCGTGCACGTGATCGGACCGATGGCGGGCGAGCTGATCGCCGAGGCGGTGCTCGCGATGGAGTATTCGGCGAGCGCCGAGGACCTGCAGCGCACCATCCACGCGCACCCGACGCTGTCGGAGGCGCTGCACGAAGCGGCGCTCGCGGTGGACAAGCGCGCGATCGATTCGATCAACCGCTGACGCCGCCGCCCGCGCGCTAACGCTTGCGCCGCGCGCCGATCACGCTCGGCAGCTGCGCGATCCGCGCGAGCACGCGCGAGAGCTGCTCGAGACCGGTGATCGAGATCCCGATCTTCATGTGCGCGACGTCTTCGCGCGGGTCGGTCACGGTCTTCATCCCGTGGATGCTGATCTTCTCGTCAGCGAGCGTGCCGCTCACGTCCCGCACCAGCCCGCGCCGGTCGTACGCCTCGACCTCGATGTCGACCGGGAACTCGCTCTCGGCGAGCGCCCCCCAGCTGACCGGCAGGATCCGCTCGGGTGCCTTCGCGGCGAGCCGGGCGAGGTTCGCGCAGGATTGCGCGTGGATGCTCACGCCGCGGCCGACGGTGACGTAGCCCACGATCGGCTCCGGCGGCACCGGCTTGCAGCAGCGGGCGTAGCTCGAGAGCAGGTCGCCGACCCCCTGGACCGCGAGCTCCGGCTCGCGCTCGACCGGGGCGCGCGGGCGCGGTGGCGCCGTCCGGTCCGCGGACGCGTCGCTGCGCGAGAGCCGCTGGATCGCCCCGGCGACCTGCGCGCTGCCGAGGTCGCCGAGTCCGAGCGCCTCGTACAGCGCGTCGACGCTCGCGACAGTTAGCTCCTCGACCAGATCCGGCAGGGCGAGACCCTGGACCCCGAGGCGGTGGAATTCGCGCTCGAGGATCGCGCGTCCCGCGGCCCGGTTCTGCGCCGCGTCCTGGCGGCGGAACCACGCGCGGATCTTGTTGCGATGGCGCGGGCTCGCGACGTAGCCGGCTTGAGCGGACAGCCAGTCGCGCGAGGGCTGCGCGGTCTTGCCCGCGATGATCTCGACGGTCTCACCGTTCTTCAACCGGTGGTCGAGCGGCACCATCCGGCCGTCGACCTTCGCGCCGCGGGTCCGGTGGCCGAGGTCGGTGTGCACCTGGTACGCGAAATCCAGCGGCGTTCCGCCGACCGGCACGTCGACGATCTCCCCGCGCGGGGTGAGCGCGTAGACCCGGTCCTGGAACAGGTCGACCCGGACCCGGTCGATGAAGTCCTGCGCCGGTTCGTCGCCGTCCGCCGGCGCGAGTAGCGCGCGCAGCTCGTCGATCTTGCGCGCATAGGCCTGATCGCCGCGGCGTCCCTCCTTGTAGCGCCAGTGGGAGGCGACGCCGCGCTCGGCCGCCGCGTGCATCTCGTGGGTGCGGATCTGGATCTCGACCGGCTGGCCGCCGGGGCCGATCACCGCGGTGTGGATCGAGCGGTACAGGTTGTCCTTCGGCGTCGCGATGTAGTCGTCGAACTCCCCCGGGATGAACGGCCACAGCGAGTGCACTACGCCGAGCGCCGCGTAGCAGGCGGCGACGTCCCGGACGAGCACCCGCGCCGCGTGCACGTCCATCACCTGGTCGAACTCCAGGTGCTTCGCCTGCATCTTCCGCCAGATGCTGTAGATGTGCTTCGGGCGCGCCTCGACCCGCGCGTCGATTCCCGCGGCGGCGAGCGCCGCGAGCAGCGCCGCCTTCAGCGCGTCGAGATAGCGCTCGCGCTCGGTGCGGCGGGCGTTGAGCGCGGCCGCGATGCGCCGGTAGGCCTCCGGCTCGAGGTAGCGGAACGCGAGGTCCTCGAGCTCCCACTTGAGCTGCCAGACCCCGAGACGGTTCGCGAGCGGCGCATACACCTCGCGCGTCTCGGTCGCGAGCCGCCGTTGCGCCACCGCGTCCGCGGTCTTCGCCGCGCGCAGCTTCTGCAGCTGCTCGGCGAGCTTCACGAGGACCAGCCGGACGTCCGCGACCACCGCGAGCAGCATCTTGCGCAGCGCCTCGGCCTGCGCGGGGTCGAGCCTGCGGTCCGCGGTCCAGTCGGACGGCAGCCCGAAACGCCCGAGCGCCGCGAGCGCGCGCGCAAGCGCCGCCACCGGCTCGCCGAAGCGTGGCGCGACGCCCGCGGGGTCGAGCAGCCCGGCCTGCTCGAGCGGCTGGAGCAGTGCCGCGATCACGACGTCGTCGTCGACCTCCAGCGCGCGCAGGATCTCGGCGACCTCGAGCGCGGCGGTGCGCACGCCCTCGAGCGCGGGTTCGATCGCGAGCGCGCGCACCGCTTCGACCGCGTGCGTGAGCGCGGCGCTCGGCGGTTTGGTTGTCGCGATGGTCTCCAAGCGATCGGCCCCGGGCGGCGGTGGGTTTGCGCGGAACTTGCCGGTATCATACCGAGGATGGCGTTCGAGCGAGTGCGGGTGCTGGGCATCGATCCTGGATCGCAGCGCACCGGCTTCGGGGTGCTGGACGCGGCCGGGCCGAAGCTCACCTACGTCGCGAGCGGCGTGATCCGCACCATGGACGGGGAGTTCGCGGCGCGCCTGTGCGAGATCTTCCGCAACGTGCGCGACATCGTCGCCGAGTACCGTCCGCAGGAGATCGCGATCGAGCGGGTGTTCGTCAACCGCAACGTCGACAGCGCGCTGAAGCTCGGCCAGGCGCGCGGCGCGGCGATCTGCGGCGCCGCGGAGGCGACCGTGCGCTTCTATGAGTACGCGCCGCGACAGATCAAGCTGGCGGTCGTCGGCAGCGGCGGCGCCGACAAGGCGCAGGTGCAACTGATGGTGAAGAGTCTGCTGAAGCTCGGGGAACGGGTCGCCGCCGACGCGGCCGACGCGCTCGCCGCGGCGGTGTGCCACGCGTTGCGCCAGGGGGCGCGAAGCGCGGCCGCGCGCGCGTCGGAGCGCTCATGATCGGCTTCCTGCGCGGACGGCTGCACGCGAAACACCCGCCGCACCTCGTGGTCGACGTCGGCGGCGTCGGTTACGAGCTCGAGGCGCCGATGTCGACGTTCTACGGCCTGCCCGCGCCTGGCGAGACCGTGGCGCTGGTCACCCACCTGGTCGTGCGCGAGGACGCGCACGTGCTGTTCGGCTTCGCGACCGAGGGCGAGCGGCGCCTGTTCCGCGCGCTGATCAAGATCTCGGGCGTCGGACCGAAGATCGCGCTCGGCGTGCTCTCCGGCGCGAGCGTCGAGGACTTCCTGCGCATCGTCGAGTCCGGGGATCCGGCGGCGCTCACCCGGATCCCCGGCGTCGGCCGCAAGACCGCGGAACGCATCGTCGTGGAACTGCGCGAAGGGGCACGCAAGCTCGGCGCCGCGGCGGGCGGCGACGCCGCGCCGGCGCTGCCCGGCGAGGCGAGCTCGCCGCAGGCGGAGGCGTTCGCGGCGCTGCTCGCGCTCGGCTACAAGGCCCCGGAGGTCACGCGCCTGCTGAAGAGCGCCGAGGCCCCGGGACTCTCGACCACCGAGTGGATCCGCCGCGCGCTGAAGGCCGCGGCACGGCCATGAGTCCGCGGACCGGAGGGGCGCGCCGATGGGCATAGAGCGGGACCGGGTCGTGACCTCGGCCGCCGGCGGCGACGACGAGGTCGTCGACCGCGCGGTGCGGCCGCGCCGGCTCGCCGACTACGTCGGCCAGCCGAAGGTCAAGCAACAGATGGAGATCTTCATCGACGCCGCGCGGCAGCGTGGCGAGGCGCTCGATCATGTGCTCATCTTCGGGCCTCCCGGTCTCGGCAAGACGACGCTCGCCCACATCATCGCGCACGAGCTCGGCGTGCACCTGCGCCAGACCTCGGGGCCGGTGCTGGAGCGGCCGGGGGACCTCGCCGCGCTGCTCACCAACCTCGAGCCGCGCGACGTGCTGTTCGTCGACGAAATCCACCGCCTGAGCCCGGTCGTCGAGGAAGTGCTCTATCCGGCGCTCGAGGACTACCAGCTCGACCTGATGATCGGCGAGGGTCCGGGCGCGCGCTCGATCAAGCTCGACCTGCCGCCGTTCACGCTGGTCGGCGCGACCACGCGCGCCGGCCTCCTGACCTCGCCGCTGCGCGACCGCTTCGGCATCGTGCAGCGGCTGGAGTTCTACACGACCGAGGAGTTGCGCGGGATCGTCGTGCGCAGCGCGTCGATCCTGAACCTCGACCTCGACTCGGACGGTGCGCGCTGCATCGCCGAGCGGTCGCGCGGGACGCCGCGGATCGCGAATCGGCTGCTGCGGCGGGTGCGCGACTACGCGCAGGTGAAGGCCGGCGGCCAGATCCGCGCGGCGACCGCGGCCGCCGCGCTCGACATGCTGGAGGTCGATCCGCTCGGCTTCGACATGCTCGACCGCAAGCTCCTGCGGACGGTGATCGACAAGTTCGACGGCGGTCCGGTCGGCGTCGACAGCCTCGCCGCGGCGATGAGCGAGGAACGCGGGACGATCGAGGACGTGATCGAGCCGTACCTGATCCAGCAAGGATTCCTGATGCGCACCGCGCGCGGGCGGGTCGCGACGCGCAGCGCCTATCGGCACTTCGGCCTCGAGCCGCCGCCGGGCGAGGCGCCCGGCGAGCGCGAGGCGACGCTGCCGCTGTTCCGCGACCCGGAGGGATCCGGCGAGGAGACCCGATGAGCGATCGACCGAACTTTTCCTGGCCTTGCCGCGTCTACTGGGAGGACACCGATGCGGGTGGCGTCGTCTACTACGCGAATTACCTGAAGTTCATGGAACGATGCCGGACCGAATGGCTGCGCGCGCTCGGGATCGACCAGTGGCGTCTGCGCGAGGAACGTGGCGTGCAATTCGCGGTCGTCGACCTCAAGATCACCTATCGCAAGCCCGCGCTGCTCGAGGATGAAATCGCCGTAACCGCGACGCTCGAACGGCTCGGCGGTGCGACAATCGACTTCACGCAGACCGTCCGGCGCGGCGGGGAGATCCTGGTCGAGGCCGGCGTGCGCGTCGCGTGCGTAGACGCGGCGAAGATGAGCGCCTGCGCGATCCCGAAGGACCTGTTTCCGGAGTGGCGCCGTGGGTAACGACCTGTCCGTCTATCAGCTGGTGCTCCAGGCGAGCCCGATCGTGCAGATGGTGATGGCGTTGCTGGTCGTCGCGTCGATCTCGTCGTGGACGATCATCTTCGCGAAGCGTCGCGTGATCGCCCTGTCGACCCGCCAGGCCAACCAGTTCGAGGCCTCGTTCTGGTCCGGTGGCGATCTCGGCGCGCTCTATCGGAGCATCGAGACCAAGGGTCGCACCGGCACCGGGATGCAGAGCATCTTCGAGTCCGGATTCGGCGAGTTCAACCGCCTGCGCCAGCTAGGCACGCAGGCCGAGCCGCTGCTCGAGGGTGCGCGGCGCGCGATGCGGGTCGCGCAGATGCGCGAGATGGACCGCCTGGAGAAGAGCCTCGCGGCGCTCGCGACGGTCGGGTCGACGAGTCCCTACGTCGGCCTGTTCGGGACCGTCTGGGGCATCATGAGCGCGTTCCACGGCCTCGGCGACGTGCGCCAGGCGACGCTCGCCGCGGTCGCGCCCGGGATCTCCGAGGCGCTGGTCACGACCGCGATGGGCCTGTTCGCGGCGATCCCGGCG